>NZ_LOQG01000010.1 GCF_001517835.1 Caviibacter abscessus | reverse complement strand
GCTCGGAGAGGAGTATAAGAGACAGGATTAACACCATTTGTAAGTGTAGAGAAGATATCAGATAATTTAACAATAAGAACGGGATTTTCATCAAAAAGTGGTGATGCAATAGTTAAGACAAAAAGTGTAATTAGTGATGATCTTAAAATTAAAGAAGAGGATATAAAAGCGCTACAAAGAACAAATTCAAATACAGAGATAACATGGGCATATGATAAAAGCTATAATGCAGGTATTTTAGATTGGCTTAGAAAACATAACGGTGATACAGGAGTATATTTTGTAAGACTTAATAACTATTTTAACAGTAAAGAAACAAATGAAATATCTAAATTATTTGATAAAAAGTATAGAATGTATTTTAATTTAGACTATGATAATGAAGTTGGATTTAATGTAAGAACAAATGTTGATTTAGAGTATGACAATGTTAGATATATTTCTGAACGTAATGAAAAAAATACTGAAACAATAATAAAAAAAGTTTATGCAATAAAATCTACAGAGCAAAATCAAGAATACATTAAGTTAAAAGAAAAATTTAATAAGGAAAACGAAGTATTATTTTATGATACTCAACCTAACGATCAAAAAAAGAAAAAAATACAGGAAATGATCCAGGCTAGAGGTGGAAAGCTAGATAAATTTAGTGAAGATCCAGTTATATCAGCTGTTGAAGAAGGTAAAAAGCCTGTAGATAAAGTAACAATAAGGGTAGTAAATGAAAATCTACAATATAGAAGTTTAAATGTTAATAGTGATATTCACTTAGGATACAATTTTAAAGTTATAGATAAATTCTTTATGGGAGTTGGAATAAATCATAAATTAGATCTTAAGTATGTAATGATTGATAATATATTACTAGATGATTTGAAATTGTTTGGAAGTAATATGTTAAAAGCAAAAAATGTGTTATCACCAGAATTATCAGCAAAATACAACATAATAAAGGGAATATCATGGACATCAAGTATAAATGTACCGGTAAGTTTTGAAAATAATAAATATAAAAGAACAGACGTAAATATTAAGACAGGATTTGAATTTAAATGGTAAGAGTCGGACAGGCTCTTACTTTTTATAAAAAAAACGGAGAATTTTCTCCGTTTAATTATTTAACTCCATATTTTTCCATTAGTTTATCTAATTCTTTTTTTTCTTCATTTTCCTTTATTCTTCTTATTGATAATATGATTGAGTTTTTGCTTTCATTTTCATCAATTATTACAGCTTTTACTTTATCAGAAATAGAATAATCTTTATCTATTTCTCTAGTTGGAATAAGTCCTTTGAATCTTGGAGTAAGTTCAACTAATAAACCACTATCAATTTTATCAGTAATTGTAACTTCTACTATATTTCCTATTTTATAAGTTTCTATTGCTTCTTTCCAAGGAGATTTAATAAGAGCTTTTATAGAACCTGCAATTTTTTTGTTATCAGCATCAATATTTGTTATTACAAATTTTATATTTTCTCCTTCATTAAATTCAGTTAATTCATTTTTAGTCCATGAATAGTCTATTCTACGAATAAATGCTTCCAATTTATTAGGTAATTCTACAAACATTCCGTAATCTTGTGCAAATATTACTTTAGCTTCAACTATATCACCTATATTTAAATTATCTGTAATAGTATCCCAAGTTTTATCAAGTAATGCTTTTGCACTAAGTGATATTCTTTGTTTTTCATCATTAATGTTAAGTATTTCAAATTCAATTGTATCTCCAATTTTAAAAGTTTTATCTAATTTGAAATATTTTCTGTAAGATATGTCAGATATATGCATAAATCCTTCATCTTCAGTATTATCAATAGAAATAACTAAACCAAAATCCAGTATTTCTTTTATTGTTCCTGTTCTCAGTTCTCCAAGCTGATATTTTTCCCTTGTAGCAAACCAAGGATTATCAGTTAATTGCTTTATACTTAATTTTATTTTAGCTTTTTCTTTATTAATTTCTATTATTTTAGCTTCAATTTCTTGACCTACTTTTAGTATGTCACTTATATCTTTTATTTGGTTCCAAGTAAGCTCAGATATATGTATAAGACCTGTTGTAGGACCTAATTTTACTATTACACCAAAATCTAATATTTCGCTTATTGTACATTTTACAACATCATTTAGATTTATAGTTTCTAAGAAATCACTTATTTCTTTTTTTGTTAAGTCTGTTCTAGATATTGTAATACCTTTTTTAGTTTTTTCTTTTATTAAGAAATCAAATGTTTTCCCTATTATTTCTTTGTCTTTAGCACCAGAAAGAGATAATGGTAAAAAAGCATTTAAACTTTTTATTTTAACATTATATCCACCTTTTATTTGTTTTTGAACTGTACCGGTAACAATATCTCCAACATTGTATCCGTCAAATTCTTTTATTCTATCAAGGGCTAATTTTGAAACAATAATGTAGTCATCTTCTGTTTTTATAACTTGTACAGCAATAGTATCTCCTACATTCAAATCTTCTATTTCAAATGATCTGATTCTTCCTTCTAGTTTATTATTTATATCTAAGTAAGAGTATTCCATTTCTTTTCTTGTAATAGTACCTTCAATTGCTGTTCCAGATTTAAATTCACATGGAAGATAATCTGCTAAAAGTTTTTCAAAATCAACATTATTAGTCATATATTCATTCTCCTTGTTTAAGTTTCATAAAATTTTTGCACCTCTACTAATTGTTTTAGTTCATTTAAAATCGCATTTTCTGATGATTCTTCATCTGAATTGGCTATAACTGTAAATGTATCTCCGAAATCAAGTGCAAGAAAAATTAATTCCATAATATTTTTTCCATTTACTTCTTTTGTATCGGTTTTTACTGTTATAGTACCGGGAAAATTTTCAGCTATTTCAACAAATTTTGTAGATGGTCTTACGTGAAGACCTTGTTTGTTCTTGATTGTTAAATTCATAGTTTTCATAATCATTCACCTTGAAATACATTATATACTATTGTATATAAAATTGCAAAGAAAATCATTATCTTACAATGTTATCAAAATTAAGTATATCAAATATATCCCCAAAACCGATAAAGTCGACAGGCAAGATAAAATGTTCAAATAACGGTATTTTTTTTGCGGGGTCTGTTATATGATGATTAAAAACATCATACACAAATAAGGTGCAATATGTATAATCATGTTTTCCAGTTTTAAACGTAAGCATATATTGATTATTTAAATAATTTTTATAAATATAATCAAACATTTTATTTGACATTTCTTCTGTCATATACTTATATCTAAATACTGCGAATTTTCTTTGTGGATCTACTAAAGCTTCAGGAATAGTTTCTCTATATCCAATATATAGATCAGGAAAATCAATAAATTTTTTTTCTTTATTTACCATTAAAGCATGCCCAGTTTTAACTATTCCGGGACTAGGTGTAAGAATTATTACATCTCCAGGATTTAAGTATTCGGTGAGTTCTGGTAAATATTTTAAATCATACCAATATTTTGTGTCATTAAATTTTAATGCAAACGATATTAAACCTAAATTTAAAATGATAAGTAATAAAAATTTTTTCATCTTCTGTACTCCTTTTCTGTATTTTAGATTATTTTTTTAAAAATTTATCAGCTAATGCTAATGAAATCTTTTTTTGACCTGCAATAAAATCAATAATCAAGCTTTTCTCATCTATTTGTTTTATAACACCTCCACCAAACAAAGTATGAACTACTTTTTGACCTATACTGTATTTAGTGCTATTTTTAAACTTAAATGGATTGAAATTTTCAAAAGTAGTTGTTGTTTTGACTTTTTCATCTACACTTTCTCTAATTTTAATTTCATTTGTACTGTTTAAAAAATTTAAATATGAATTATCCATTTCCCTTAAAAATATAGAAGGGATAACGTTGTATTGTGTTATACCGTTTAGCATACGACTTTTTGTATACGTTATGTATATATCATTTTTTGCACGTGTAATTGCTACATAACAAAGTCTTCTTTCTTCTTCAAGTTCAGTAATATTATCTAAGGTACTATTTGAAGGGAATATACCTGTTTCAAAACCTGATATGAAAACAGTGTCAAATTCAAGACCTTTTGAACTATGAATAGTCATAAGTTTTACATAATTTTCATCATTTATATTATCTGAAGAATTAGATAAAGAAATAGATGTTAAATATTCTTCTAAAGTTAAATCAGGAATGTCGTGTTCAATTTCAATAATAGCATTTACTAATTCTTCAATATTTTTTATTCTTTCATCGCTTGATTCATTTTGTTTTAAGTAATCAAAATATGAAATTTTGTCTATTATAAATTGTAATAGTTCACTTACTGAATTTTCTTTTGAAAAATTTACACATTCTAACATTGTATTGTAAAAATCTTTAATTTTACTGTTATTTTCGTATAACATAGCAGACATTAAATCAGTATTATGTTCTACTGAAATACTTTTTATTTTTTGTATAGTTTTTTCTCCAATTTTTCTTTTTGGATTTGTTATACATCTTTCAAAATTAACTTCGTCCATAGGATTTATAATAAAAGTTAAATAAGAAAGTAAGTCTTTAATTTCTTTTCTTTGATAAAAAGATAGACCTCCAAATATTTTACAAGGGATACTATATCTTGTTAATTCTTGTTCTAATATTCTTGATTGAAAATTAGTTCTATATAAAATAGTAAAATCTTTAAATTTTTTGCTAGAGTTTCTAATTATACCGGCTATAAAATTAGCTTCATCATATGGATTTTCAGCACTGAAAACTTTTATTTTATTTCCTGCATTATTATTAGACCATAATTTTTTACCTTTTGAACTTGTGTTATTTTTTATAACTGAATTTGCAAGATTAAGTATATTTTGTGTTGATCTATAATTTTGTTCAAGTTTAATTACTAAAGCATCTTTATAATCTTTTTCAAAATTTAAAATATTTGAAATATCAGCTCCTCTAAATGAATATATACTTTGATCTTCATCTCCAACAACACATATATTTCTATATTTATTGGCAATTAATTTGACTATATTATATTGAATATTATTAGTATCTTGATATTCATCTACTAATATGTATTTATATTGTTCTTGAACTTTATTTAATATTTCAGGTATAGATAGTATTTTTTTCCCATTTATTAAAATATCTGAAAAATCCATACAATTATTTTTTAATAAAGTTTCTTGGTACGTTTTATATATATCATAAAAAATTCTATTTGATTTTATTGATAAATCAAGTTCATTTTCCAATTTGTCATATAATATTTCAGATTCTTTTAGTTTAGAAATCTTACTTAAATATTTTACTGGAGTGATTCCTTCATCTATATTAAATTCTTTCATTATTCTTTTTATCACTGATTTGCTATCATCAGTATCATAAATGTTAAATGAATTAGAAAAACCAATAGCATTTGCATATTTTCTAAGAAGTTTTACAGCAAAAGAGTGAAATGTTGAAATAGTCATATTAAAAGAATTTTCTCCGACTAATTCCATTACCCTTTGTTTCATTTCATTTGCAGCTTTATTAGTAAAAGTAAGTGCTAAAATGTTATCTGGATTTATTCCTAAAGTTTTAATCATATATGCTATTTTATATGTTACAGTTCTAGTTTTTCCACTTCCAGCTCCTGCTAAAATTAATGACGGACCTTCAATCTTTTGTGCCGCTTTTCTTTGTTCTGGATTAAGATTTTCCAATATGTTCATTTTATGTGTACTCCTAATTATATTTTAAATCATTATACCATACAAATAAATTATAAAATACATCTTTTTTAATTTTTTTTGGTATGGTATAATTAAACAAATAATAAATTGAGGTATAAATATGAAAATTAATTTTTTTGGGAGAAAAATTGAGATAAGTATAAAAAATGTAAATGTGAATTTAAAATTAGCTAAAGATAATTCAACTATGGATAAATATAGCTATAGAACAATGTTTTTACTACTTACGTTCTTATTTTTTGTTATCTTAAGTTTAATTCATAGAAACTCCACAGAATATATTGTAGGTAACAAAGTAGAACAAGATATAATAGCGTATAAAACTGTAGTTTATGAAAAAGATATTTTAAACATAGATATACAAGAAAAAATAGAAAAAAATACCAGTCCTGAATTTGATAGAAAAATAGAAGTAGGTACTGAAAAAGTAAAGAAATTTTCTGAATTATTACAAGAATTATCAAAGCTTGATTTAAAAAATGAAAATTCTATAACTAAATTTATTGAAAAAAATAAATTAAATATCAGTGAATCAGATATAAAAAAAATCGGTATAAATGGTGATCTTAATTATTATATTTACCTAACTGAAATTTTAACTGGTTTATATGAAGAAGGAATAGTAAGAAAAACGGATTTTAATAAAATATTATCAAAAAAACAAATTGTGTTGGAATCTTACGAAAAAAACTTACTTAGAAATTATATTGAACCTAACTTAATAATAAATGAAGAAAAAACTAGAGAAAAAATTAAAGAGAATATAAACGCATTAAAAAATAACAAAATAAAAATTAGTAAGGGAGATATTATCGCTAAAAAAGGTGATATAATAACTCAATCAACGTATGATCAATTAGAACAATTAGGACTTGTAAATAATCATAATAAGATATTAAGAATATCTTTCACATTCTTATTTTTATCAGTTCTTTCTATACTATATTATATAGGCGGTGAAACTTATCTAAAAAAAGGAATAAATTCTAAAGGATTTTATCCAACGTTTATTACGTTTATAATAATTAATGTATTATATTGGATACTAGATTTTGATGAGTTAATGTTATTTATCATTCCATTTGCGAGCTTGCCTATAGTTGCAAGTATATTAACAAAAGAAAAAATGTTTTCATTATCTATATCAATATTGGCATCGCTTACTATTGTTCCAAATTTGGAGTGGTTTATTATACTTATTGTGATATCAATAATTGCAATAATTACAAATGAAAAGCTTACAAATAGATTGGAACTTGTAAAAAATGGATTTAAAATAGGAGTAATGCAGGCAATTTTTTCAGTTTTATATGGAGTAATATATAATTATGGGATTAGTTATATAACAATTTTTGTTGTATTTTCACTAATTTCAGGATTTTTTACAGGAATGATTTGTCTTGGAATATTACCATATTTTGAAAATACTTTTTCTATTTTAACAGATATTAAGTTATTGGAGTTGGGAGATTATTCATCAAGTTTATTAAAACAATTACTTTTAACTGCTCCTGGAACATTTCATCATAGTATAATGGTAGGGGCATTAGCTGAGCAAGCAGCAGAAGTAATAGGTGCTAACCCAATACTTGCAAGAGTTGGAGCATATTATCACGATATAGGTAAAATGAAAAGGCCACTTTACTTTGTTGAAAATCAAGGTGGTTTGGAAAACTTACATAATGAATTAAAACCATCTCTTAGTGCTTTAATTTTGACTTCGCACCCAAAAGATGGATATATACTTGGTAAGCAACATGGTTTACCGGAAGAAATACTAAATATTATCGTTGAACACCATGGAACAACTATGGTTCAATACTTTTATTATAAAGCGGTTGAAATAGGAGAAAACGTTAGTGAAGTTGATTTTAGATATGTTGGGCCTAAACCTAGTACAAAAGAGTCTGCAATAGTAATGCTTGCAGATACTGTTGAAGCAGCGGTTAGAGCATCTAAAGATAAAAGTAGAGAAGGTATTGAAAATACCATAAGATATTTGGTCAAATATAAAATAGATGATAATCAATTGTCTAATTGTGATATTAATTTGGCAGACATAGAAAAAATTATAGAGGCATTTTTAGTAGTTCTTAAAGCAATTTATCATGAAAGAATACAATATCCCAAAATTAATTCTAAAAAATAATTAAAAATAAAAAAGGAAAAATAATGGTAGAAATAGATATAACTTATGACATAAATGAAGTTGAAGAATATTTTGAAGAAGAAAAAATAAAAGAATACATTGAGTATATTTTAAAAAATGAAAAAGAAAATTTTAATGAAAAAGATTTTTATGTTTCATTTATGGTTACGAATAATAAAGTAATACATGAAATTAATAAAGAATACAGAGGTATGGATAAACCGACAGATGTAATATCTTTTGCATATAATGAAACAGAAAATATAGGACCGGTTGAAATTATTGGAGATATAATAATCTCAATTGATAAAGTAAAAGAACAAGCTAAAGAATTTGGTCATTCAGATAAAAGAGAATTTTATTATTTATTAACACATGGAATGTTACATATATTAGGGCATGATCATATTGAAGATGATGAAAAAGCGGTAATGAGAGAAAAAGAAGAAAGATATTTGAGTGCGTATGAGTACAAAAGATAGAAAAAATCGTGATAAAAAAATTATAAATAGTTTTAATAATTCTATTAATGGAATTATACAAACTATAAAAAGTGAAAGTCATATGAAAGTTCATATAGTTATTGCAATAATTGTAATAATACTTTCCCTTATATTTGACATAAATAGATATGAACTTTTAATGTTAATGATAACTGTTTCAATTGTTCTTATTTGTGAGATTATTAATACAGCAATAGAACGGACAGTTGATTTAGTAACAAAAGAATATAATGAAAATGCAAAATTTGCAAAAGATGCAGCAGCAGGAGCAGTTATGGTAAGTGCTGTGTTGTCTCTATTTGTTGGATATATAGTATTTTTTGATAAAATTACAAAAGTTATAGCAACAGGACATCAATTCATAAAGCTAACAGGCAGAATATCAAATATAACAGTTTTAATATTAGCACTACTTTCTATATTGGTAGTAACACTAAAAGCTGTAATAAAAAAAGGAACCTCTTTAGAAGGAGGTATGCCAAGTGGTCATGCAACAATATCATTTTCAATTGTTACAATCATTACATATATAACTGGAGATACAAAAATAGTTCTTTTATCTTTGTTACTGGCTTTACTTGTATGTCAAAGTAGAGTAAAAACAGGTATTCATACTTTTAATGAAGTTGTTGTCGGAGCATTTTTAGGCTTTGGAGTAACTTATGTAATATTAAAAGTATTATTTATAATAGGTAATATATACATATAATAAAATATGATAAATTCATGGGAGGAATAAAGTAAAAATGGAAGAAGTTTTAGTATACGGGCATAAAAATCCGGATTCTGATGCAATATGTACGTCAATTGCATATGCAAATTTAAGAAATATGTTAGTTAAAAATCAAATATCAGTTCCTGTAAGAATTGGTGAATTAAATGAAGAAACAAAATATGCACTTGAATATTTTGGAGTAACTTCACCAGAGTATGTTTCAAACGTTTCAGGAAGAAAAATAATTTTAATAGATCATAATGAAAGAACACAAACTGCTGACGGATTTGAAGAAGCAAAAGTATTAGAATTAATAGACCATCATAGAATAGCAAATTTTAAAACAGACGAACCACTAAAAGCTAGAGTTGAACCTTATGGTTGTACATCAACAATAGTTTGTGAAATGTATCAAGAAAAAAATATAACGCCAAGTAAAGAAATGGCTGGAATGATGTTAAGTGCAATTGTATCAGATACGCTACTTTTTAAATCACCAACTTGTACTCAAAATGACGTAGAAGCTTGTAAATATCTAGCACCTATTGCAGGAGTAGAATTAAGAGAATATGGAATGGAATTACTTAAAGCAGGTACAAATCTTAGTCAAAAAACTGAAAAAGAAATTTTAAATATGGATATGAAGATATTTGAATTAGATAAAGGAAGATTTGGAATAGCACAAGTTAATACAGTAAATGAAAATGATATGGTAACTAAAAAAGAAAAATTTTTATTAGAAATTGAAAATATGATAAAAGAATTAAATCTTGAAGGATTTATGTTTGTTATAACTAATATATTAACTAATGATTCAAAAGGGATTATAAGTGGAAACAGAATAGATATATTAGAAAATGCATTTGGCAAATCTTTAGATAACGAAATAGAGCTTAAAGGGATTGTATCAAGAAAAAAACAGATTGTACCGCCTTTAACAAAAGCAGCAAGTAATTAGAAAAAATAAAAATATTTTAGAAAAATAAAAAAAGTCCTTG
>NZ_LOQG01000009.1 GCF_001517835.1 Caviibacter abscessus | reverse complement strand
GTCAGTAGCATTAGGTGCTAAAGCAGTTAAAGCTAAAGAAAAAATGGCTAATGCTTCTTGTATAGCAGGTATGGCATTTGCTAATGCTTTCCTTGGTATAGTTCACTCATTATCACATAAATTAGGTGGACAATTCCACATACCTCATGGAATTTGTAATGGACTTTTACTTACTGAAGTTATAAAATACAATGCAACAGATGCACCTGTTAAAATGGGAGTGTTCCCTCAATACAGATATCCTGATGCTAAGAATAGATA
>NZ_LOQG01000008.1 GCF_001517835.1 Caviibacter abscessus | reverse complement strand
CGGAAGGTGCGGATGGATCACCTCCTTTCTAAGGAGAAAGAAGATTAACAATTGTTTGCTTTTATTCTTTAATTAAGAATTAAGAAAATTTTTTAGGACAATGAGAAATGAATAGTAGGTAAAAAGAGAAACAACATTCACAAGAAAAAGAGTTAGAATGAGAAAAAGAAGATAAAGCTAAGAAAGGGCGTACGGAGGATGCCTAGGTAGTAAAAGCCGAAGAAGGACGTGATAAGCTGCGAAAAGCTAGGGGGAGTTGCACATGAACAAAGATCCCTAGATATCCGAATGGGAGAACCTGTATATTAGGAGAATATACACGAAAGAGGTAAGCCCGTGAACTGAAACATCTAAGTAACGGGAGGAAAAGAAAGTAAAAACGATTTTCTAAGTAGCGGCGAGCGAACGGGAAGGAGCCTAAACCATAGTGGTGAAAAAGTTGGCGACGATGCCATTATGGGGTAGAGGGGCTACAAGCACAGATAGCCATGAAGTGAGTTATGTATATACTGTAAGAGGAATATAGTTGGAAAGCTAAACCAAAGAAGGTGATAGTCCTGTAGGATGTAGAGTATATATGTATAGAGTAGAACCCCGAGTAGCATCAAGCACGAGGAATTTGGTGTGAATCAGTGAGGACCATATCTCATAAGGCTAAATACTTTTACTAACCGATAGTGAAGAGTACCGTGAGGGAAAGGTGAAAAGAACCCTGAGTAAGGGAGTGAAATAGAATTTGAAACCGTACGCTTACAAGCGGTAGGAGCAGGGTAACCTGTGACTGCGTGGATTTTGGTTAATCATCCTGCGAGTTATGATATATGGCAAGGTTAAGGAAAGCGGAGCCGAAGGGAAACCAAGTCTTAAAAGGGCGAAAGTCGTATGTCATAGACGCGAAACCTAGTGATCTAGGCCTGTCCAAGTTGAAGCTAAGGTAAGACTTAGTGGAGGACTGAACTCACCGCCGTTGAAATGATGGGAGATGAGATAGGTTTAGGGGTGAAAAGCCAATCGAACTAGGAGATAGCTCGTTCTCTCCGAAATGCATTTAGGTGCAGCCTTAATAGAAGATATGTGGGGGTAGAGCACTGTATGACCTAGGGGGCGTATAGCTTACTGAAGTCAAGCAAACTACGAATACCATATATTAATAATTGGGAGTGAGTCTATGGATGACAAGGTCCATGGACGAGAGGGAAAAAGCCCAGAACAACAGCTAAGGTCCCGAATTATGTCTAAGTGGGAAAGGAGGTGGATATTCCCAGACAACCAGGAGGTTGGCTTAGAAGCAGCCAAGCCTTAAAAGAGTGCGTAATAGCTCACTGGTCGAGAGTATCTGCGCCGAAGATTTAACGGGGCTAAGACATAAACCGAAGCTTTGTAACATAATGTAAGTTATGTTGGTAGGAGAGCGTTCTGTAAGCCGTAGAAGGAGGATTGAAAGAGAATCTGGAGGTATCAGAAGTGAGAATGCAGGAATGAGTAGCGAGAAAGAGGGTGAGAATCCCTCTGACCGGAAGTCCAAGGATTCCAGGGGAAGGTTTGTCCGCCCTGGGGGAGTCGGGACCTAAGGATAAACAGAAATGTGAAGCCGAATGGAAAATAGGTAAATATTCCTATACCACTTAATTAACGATTGAAGGGATGGAGTGACGCAGGAAGGTATGTAAGATGACTGACGGAATAGTCATTTTAAGGAAGAAGTATGGGTTTACAGGAAAAGCCGTAGACTTAAATATGAGAACTGAAGAGTAAGCATATGTAAAGTATGTAAGTTACAAATCCTACACTGCCGAGAAAAACTTCTACTGAGGAGATTAAGTGCCCGTACCGTAAACCGACACAGGTGGACAGGGTGAGAAACCTAAGGTCGACAGGCTAACTCTAGCTAAGGAACTCTGCAAAATAGCCCCGTAACTTAGGGAGAAGGGGTACCTATGAAAGTGAGTAAAGAGACATTACGAGCAAGAGTAGGTCGCAGTGAAGAGTCCCAAGCAACTGTTTACCAAAAACACAGGTCTATGCTAAGCCGGAAGGCGACGTATATGGGCTGACACCTGCCCAGTGCTGGAAGGTTAAGAGGAGGATTGAGAGATTCGAATTGAAGCCCCAGTGAACGGCGGCCGTAACTATAACGGTCCTAAGGTAGCGAAATTCCTTGTCAGGTAAGTTCTGACCTGCACGAATGGTGCAATGATTTGGGAGCTGTCTTGGCTGGAGGCCTGGTGAAGTTGTAATAGCGGTGAAGATACCGCTTACCTGCAGTAGGACGGAAAGACCCCGTGGAGCTTTACTGTAGTTTGGCATTGGGTTTTGGC
>NZ_LOQG01000007.1 GCF_001517835.1 Caviibacter abscessus | reverse complement strand
TAAAGATTTTTCTGATGTTTTACTATTACTTAAATCTTTTCCTATTAGAACCGAGTCTTTTCCATAAGCTACTGTATTATTTCCTACTGATACCGCATTTTCAGCAGTATCATGTGTTTTAGCTAAATGCCCTATTACAAATGAACCTTTACCATAAGCTACTATATCGTTTCCTATTGCTACTGCATTTTCTGCATTTTCATATATTTTGGCTAGATAACCTATTGATACTGCTTTTTTTCCTTCAGAAAATGAATCTTTTCCTATTACAACTGAATCTTTACCTCGAGCTACTGCATTATTTCCTATTGCTATCGCATTTTCAGCTGATTCATATGCTTTAGCTTTATTTCCTATTGATATTGTATTTTTCCCTTCAGAAAGTGAATTTTTTCCAATTACAATAGAATCTTTACCTTGAGCTATTGTACTATTTCCTATTGATATTGCATTTTCTGCATTTTCATATACATTTGCTCTATTACCTATTGATATTGAATTTTTACTTTTAGCATGCGAATTTATACCAATAACTAAAGATTTTTCTGATGTTT
>NZ_LOQG01000006.1 GCF_001517835.1 Caviibacter abscessus | reverse complement strand
CTAAGGTAGCGAAATTCCTTGTCAGGTAAGTTCTGACCTGCACGAATGGTGCAATGATTTGGGAGCTGTCTTGGCTGGAGGCCTGGTGAAGTTGTAATAGCGGTGAAGATACCGCTTACCTGCAGTAGGACGGAAAGACCCCGTGGAGCTTTACTGTAGTTTGGCATTGGGTTTTGGCAATGTGTGTATAGGATAGTTGGGAGACTAAGAGATATGTACGCAAGTATGTAAGGAGTCAATGTTGGAATACCAACCATATATTGTTGAAATTCTAATCAAGCAATTGAGACAGTGCTAGATGGGCAGTTTGACTGGGGCGGTCACCTCCAAAAGAGTAACGGAGGTGTTCAAAGGTTCCCTCAGGTTGGATGGAAATCAACCAGAGAGTGTAAAGGCACAAGGGAGCTTGACTGCGAGACTGACGGGTCGAGCAGGTACGAAAGTAGGACTTAGTGATCCGGTGGTACTGAATGGAAAGGCCATCGCTCAACGGATAAAAGCTACCCCGGGGATAACAGGCTGATACTTCCCAAGAGTCCATATCGACGGAAGTGTTTGGCACCTCGATGTCGGCTCGTCTCATCCTGGGGCTGGAGAAGGTCCCAAGGGTTGGGCTGTTCGCCCATTAAAGAGGCACGCGAGCTGGGTTCAGAACGTCGTGAGACAGTTCGGTCCCTATCCACTGCAGGCGTAAAGAGTATTGAGAAGAACTGTCCTTAGTACGAGAGGACCGGGATGGACGAATCACTGATGTACCAGTTGTATCGCCAGATGCATAGCTGGGTAGTCACATTCGGAAGGGATAATCGCTGAAAGCATCTAAGTGAG
>NZ_LOQG01000005.1 GCF_001517835.1 Caviibacter abscessus | reverse complement strand
TAAGAATGAATTTTCAGGTGTTAATATAATGTATAAAACGGAATTTAAATATTTGCTAGGAAGTTCAGATTTTGATATATTTACAGATATGAATAAAGCCTTTAATTTAAGGACAAAAGGGAAAGTAGATGCTGGAGTAGAATTAGTAGAAAGAAATGGAGTATATGCAAATTACGATATATTTGCAGATTTATCAGCGGCAAAAGTAAGCTTATACGGAAAAAATCTAGATCCAAATATAGATTTATCAATAAATCCATTAGTAGTAAACCTACCACTAAAACCAAGAGTAATAGTATCAAAAGAGAATAAAGATATATACTTAAAATATGGAATAGAATTAAACCCAAATAAAGAAACAAGTATAGTAGCAGGAGTACAAAAGCAGATAAGTAAAGATGAAAAGATCTTTAAAGAAGATTTGCAAAGTATGGTAAGAGAAGTTTTAATTTCTAGAAATACAGGACAAGAAAAAGAAGTAGAAGTATTTCATAGAAAATTGGTAAATTTTGCATTTGAGCAGACACCAACTTATAGATTAACACCATTTGTAAGTGTAGAGAAGATATCAGATAATTTAACAATAAGAACGGGATTTTCATCAAAAAGTGGTGATGCAATAGTTAAGACAAAAAGTGTAATTAGTGATGATCTTAAAGTTAAAGA
>NZ_LOQG01000004.1 GCF_001517835.1 Caviibacter abscessus | reverse complement strand
AAAGCAAAAAGTGCTTGAACTGGTTAAACAAGTTGGTATACCTAATCCAGAAAGAGTTATAAGAAGATTTCCGCACGAATTATCAGGAGGAATGCGTCAAAGAGTAATAATTGCAATTGCACTTTCATGTAAACCTGACATATTAATTTGTGATGAACCTACAACAGCACTTGACGTTACAATACAAGCACAAATACTTGATTTAATAAGACAATTAAAAGATGAAATAAAAGCAGGAATAATATTAATAACACATGATTTAGGTGTGGTATCTGAAATGGCAGATAGAGTTGCAGTAATGTATGCTGGAGAAATAGTTGAAATTGCTTCTGTAAATGAACTATTCTTAAATCCTAAACATCCATATACAAGATCTCTTCTTAGCTCAATACCACAATTAGATAAAGAAACAGAACATTTACATGTAATACATGGAACAGTTCCTTCATTAATAAATTTACCTAGAACTGGTTGTAGATTTTCAACAAGAATACCTTGGATAAATGAAAAAGAGCACGAAGAAAATCCTAAATTACATGAGATTTCACAAGACCATTATGTAAGATGTACTTGTTATAAAAATTTTCACTTTGAAGGGGGCAATGAATAATGGCATTTTTAGAAATTAATAATTTAAAAGTTCATTACCCAATTAGAGGTGGATTTTTCAATACAATTATAGACCATGTTTATGCAGTAGACGGAATTGATATGAAAATTGAAACTGGAAAAACTTATGGTTTAGTTGGAGAATCAGGTTCAGGAAAGTCAACAATAGGAAAAGCTATTATAGGTCTTGAAAAAATAACTTCAGGTGCAATTATATACGAAGGTAAAAAAATTGATTTAAATAATATTAAAAGAAGATCAGAATATAGAAAAGAAATACAAATGATATTTCAAGATTCAGCTTCATCATTAAACCCTAGAAAAAGAGTTTTAGATATAATAGCTGAACCACTTAGAAATTTTGAAAATTTAACTGTTGAAGAAGAAAGAAAAAGAGTAATAGAATTACTTTCAATAGTTGGAATGACAGAGGAAAATATTTATAAGTATCCTCATGAATTTTCAGGTGGACAAAGACAAAGAATAGGTGTTGCAAGATCAGTTGCAACAAAACCTAAATTAATAATAGCTGATGAACCGGTATCTGCACTAGATTTATCAGTTCAAGCTCAAGTATTAAATTATATGAAAGATATACAAAAACAGTTTGGGCTAAGTTATATTTTTATTTCACATGATTTAGGTGTAGTA
>NZ_LOQG01000003.1 GCF_001517835.1 Caviibacter abscessus | reverse complement strand
ACACCTAAATCATGTGTTATTAATATTATTCCTGCTTTTATTTCATCTTTTAATTGTCTTATTAAATCAAGTATTTGTGCTTGTATTGTAACGTCAAGTGCTGTTGTAGGTTCATCACAAATTAATATGTCAGGTTTACATGAAAGTGCAATTGCAATTATTACTCTTTGACGCATTCCTCCTGATAATTCGTGCGGAAATCTTCTTATAACTCTTTCTGGATTAGGTATACCAACTTGTTTAACCAGTTCAAGCACTTTTTGCTTTCTTTCTTCTTTGTTATAATTTGTATGATATAACAAACCTTCTTCTATTTGTTCTCCAATTCTCATTAGTGGATTTAGAGCTGATAAAGGATCTTGAAATATCATTCCTATTTTATTTCCTCTTATTTTATTATATTCATTTTCATTTAAACCTACTAAGTTTTTATTCTGGAAATTAATTTCTCCGTCAATTTTCGTATTAATTGGGTTATGTAGTCCTATAATAGATGTTGCAAGTGTGCTTTTTCCACACCCTGATTCTCCAACTATTGCCAAAACTTCATTACGTCTTAAGCTTATATCTACATTGTCAACTGCATTATAATAAACATCTTTTATACGAAAACTTGTACTAAGCTTTTTTATGTCCAACAACACACCATCATTCAAACTATTGCACTTCCTTTCTTTTGAATATATCCATACTTTTTGAATATTATTTATAATTTACATTTTACTGTATTTTCATAATAATTGCAATAATAAAAAAAGAGAACTAATTTACAAAATTTTTTTTGAAATTAGCTCATCTTTTAAATTTTAAAAATTATTAATTACTGCTTCATATATATCTTCAGCCCTTAATTTATATTCTTTTTCTAAAAAATCTAATGTACCTACTTGACCAAATTTTTCTAAAACTCCTATTCTTACTAATTTTGTTGGACAATTTTCAGATAAAACTTCTGCAACTGCCGAACCTAAACCATTTGTTATACTATGATTTTCAGCTGTTACAATTAGCTTTGATTTTTTTGCATACTTTATTATCGTATCCTTATCAAGAGGTTTTAACGTAAATGAATCTATTACTGTTGCTGTTATAGAATGTTTTTCTAGCATTTTTGCAGCTATTTGTGCATTTTTTACCATCATTCCTATTGCAATTATAGTAACATCTTTTCCTTCTTGTAAAACATTAGCTTTTCCTATTTTAAATTTAGAACCATCTTCATATACTTTAAAAACTGATTTCCTTGTTAATCTTATCCAATAAAATTTATTAAAATTATTGTACACTTCATCAAGAACACATTTTAATACATTAGAATCCGTAGGTTCTATAACAACTGTATCAGTTAAGCCTCTAATAATTCCCATATCTTCAAACGACATATGTGTACCACCATTATGTACAGCACTAATTCCTGCATCAGATGCTATAACAACCATAGGATTTTTCTGATAAAGCGAAGAAATAAATATTTGATCTAAACATCTTCTACTTGCAAACGCTGTAAATGTATGTATAAATGGTTTCATTCCAAAACATGACATTCCTGCTGCTGCTGATACTTCTTGTGCTTCCATTATACCGCAATTTATTACTCTATCACCATATTTTTTAAGGTTATAACTTCCTAAAGATCCCATTAAATCTGCATCTAAATACACAACTTTTTCATCATTATTTAAAAACTCATCTAATTTATCTACACATACTTTTCTAAGTTCTATATTTTCTTTTTCTGCTTCACCTTGATAAACTTTATACATTAGTTATCACTACTTTCTAGTTCTTCCAACGCTTTTTCTAATTCTTTTTGTATTTTATCATTTGCTCTTATGTGATGATTACCATTAAACTTTTCTATGAATTTAATTCCTTGTCCTTTTACAGTATCAAGAACTATTACCATAGGATTATTCCCTATATTTTTTGAATATTTTCTAATTTCATCTATATCATCACCTTTTATCATAACTGCATCTAATCCAAATGATTTCGCTTTTTCAACAAAAGAAAAAGGTTCACAAATTTCATTTAAATATCTATCTAACTGTTGTTTATTGTAATCAATAAATATAGTCATGTTATTTAGCTTATTGTGTGATATAAATTGCATAGCTTCCCATACTTGACCTTCCTGAGCTTCTCCATCACCAATAATACAAAAAACTCTATTTTCTTTTTGTTGTATTTTTAATGCCTTTGCTATTCCTGATGCAATTGATATTCCTTGACCTAATGAACCTGTTGTAATATCAACACCTTTTGTTTTTAATCTATCCGGATGTGAAGGTAAATTTGTCCCATTAATATTTAATGTAAGCAAATCTTCTAATGGAAAAAATCCTTTTAAAGCTAAAGTTGCATAAAGTGCAGGACCTGCATGTCCTTTAGAAAGCACTAAATAATCTCTTTCACAACTATTTGGATTATTTGGATCAAATTTCATTACTTCGTTGTATAAAACTGCTAATGTTTCAACACAAGATAATGAACCACCATAATGTCCAAAACCCAAATTTATTAACATTTTCAAAATATTTATACGTATTTTTCTGGCAAATATTTTTGTATCTTTCATATTATTTATTCCTTATTCTTTGATTTTATAAAAAAATTATACATAACTAAAGATACTACAGTAAATACTGTAAGTAAGATTATAATAAACGAATTTTTTGATAAATAACCTAATATTATACCTAATGTTGCAAAATCAGCATCTGAAAAAGTTGTATTTGCATAACCTAAAGCACCTAGTACAGGATAAAGTATTGCCGGTAAAAAAGTTAATAATAATCCATTAGCAAATGCACCTATCATAGCTCCTCTTCTACCACCTGTTGAATTACCAAATACACCTGCTGTTGCACCACAGAAAAAATGAGGAACAACTCCCGGTAGTATAAGAACTGAATTTATTGCACCTAAAATAAATAGTCCTACTATTCCACCTAAAAAACTAAATATAAACCCTATTAAAACAGCATTTGGTGCATATGGAAATACTATAGGACAATCAAGTGCTGGTTTTGCATTAGGAACTAATTTTTCAGAAATACCTGTAAATGCCGGTACTATTTCATTTAAAATTAATCTCACACCTTGAAGTATAATAAATACTCCACCAGCAAATGCTATAGCTTTAAGTATTGAAAAAATTATATAATTATCTCCACCTGAAAGATTAGTAACAAAATTTTTTCCTGCTAATATTGCTAAAATAACATAAATAAACATCATTGTTATAGAAATTGAAATAGAACTATCTCTTAAAAAACTCAAATTTTTAGGCAATTTCATTTCTTCTGTTGATTTTGAATTTTTTCCAACAACTTTTCCTATATAACCAGATAAAATATATCCAAGAGTTGAAAAATGCCCAAATGCTATAGAATTTTCACCTGTTATATTCTTCATAAAAGGTTGTGCTAATGCTGGAAATACTGCCATAGTTATTCCTAGTATAACAGAACCTAAAATAACTAAACTAATTCCTGAAAATCCTGCAACATGTAACATTATTGCTATCATACATGCCATGTATAAAGTGTGATGCCCTGTTAAAAAGATATATTTTAAACGAGTAAATCTAGCAATTAATATATTAGCAACCATTCCAAGTGTCATTATAAGGGCTGTTGGTGTACCAAAATCTTTTAATGCTTGTGAAATTATAGCTTCATTATTAGGTACAACACCTTGTATTGAAAAAGCATGTTCAAACATTTGACCCATAGGTGCTAGTGATGAAACAATTAAATCTGCACCTGCTGATAAAATTAAAAATCCCATTATTGTTTTAATTGTTCCCTTTACTATGTCTGTAAAAGATTTTTTTTGAAGTAATAATCCAATTAATGCGATAAGTCCTACCAATATTGCCGGAACTTTTAAAATTCCTACAATAAATTTTAATAATGTCAACATAAATACCTCCAATTTATATATTTAATTTACTTTTTAATTTTTCACTTAATTCACTCATACTAATAATACTATCTAATATAATAATCTTATCTTTTGAAACCGAACAACTTTCAGCTATATCTTTACCCATAACAAATATATCTGCACTATTTTGATTAACAGATGCCAAATCTTGATGTTCAACTTCCGCTTCAAAATTTAAATTTTTTAAAACTTTTTTTATATTCATTTCAAGCATAAAACTTGAACCTAATCCTGATCCACAAACAGCCATAATTTTCATAAATATCATCCTTTCTTAAATAATCGCTAATATCTCTTCTTTTGTTTTTACATTTTCTAACTTTTTCATTTTATTTTCATTTTGAAATATTTTCATAAGTTCTTTTATAGTATCTATGTGAGAATCTGAATTTATTGCCGCTAAAACAAAAATAAACTTTACATCATTTTCACCAAATTTAACTGCATTATTTAATTTCAAAAACGAAACACCTGTTTTCAAAACACCATTTTCAGGTCTTGCATGCGGCATTGCAATTAAATCTGCCAGTACTATGTAAAATCCCAATTTTTTTACTGACGAAATCATAGCCTCAACGTATCTTTCTTCAATATATTTATTTTTAATAAGATTTTCTGAGGCTTTTCTTATTGCTTCTTCCCAATTATTAATACTTTCTACCACTTCTATATTACTTGCATTAAAAATCATTTTAAGTCTCCTTATATTATTTGAATACCTCTTTAAAATATTCTATTAGTTGTTTATAATTTCTAATGTTTGAAATTTTTTTAGAAAAATCTTTTATCATTATAAGTTTGTATACATCATTTATTATTCCTAAATGTGAACTATTACCAATACTTGAAAAACAGAGCATAAAATTTATATTTTTATCTTTTACTTTAATTGGATCTTTAATAATTAAAATACTTACATCTGTTTTATTGACTCCATTTGTATTTTTAGCATGTGGTATAGCTACATTTTCAGAAATAACTATATATGTCCCAAATTTTTCAAGTGCTTTTAACATCTCATCTGTATAATTTTTGTTAGTTACACCTAATTTTTCTAAATTATTGCCTAAAATATTTACTGCTTCCTCCAATGTTTTTACATTATCTTTAAAAATACATTTTTCTTTTGTTAAAATATTTAAAAGTTCTGAGCTTAAATTATATTTTTCAAAGAAAAACTTAGAATATTTATTAAGTAGCATTTGAGCAACTTTATCATTATTAAAATTATTTATAGTTGATAAATCATCTAAAAATTCACTTATTAATATTTTATCTTTTTTTCTACTTATACCTAATTCTTCAAGTTTTTTATAATCTTCATAATTTAGTACCGGATTAATCTTAATACTATTTTCTATTTCTAAATTTACAGTAGTTAAAATATAGTCTATATTATGTTTATTAATAGTTTTAATATTCACCATGTATGCAGGCATTATATCTACTATATCTACATCAAATTTTTCTTTTAAGTTATATTCCAAAACTCTTGATGTTCCATATCCTAATCCACATACTAATATTACTTTTTTTCTGTTACATACACTCATTCTATTTATTGATGCTTTAAAATGATATGCAATCAAAAGTATTTCTGTATCTGTAAATTTAATGTCAAAGGCTACTTCAATATCACAAACAGCTTTTTTTATTATGAATATAATAGGATCCTTATTCCAAATTAAATTCTCATATATTTGATTTTTAAGTTCTATATTTTCTTTAAGTCTATATATTGAAACTTTTAAATGACTTAGCAAAAAATTATTTAAAATTTTATCTTCATTTAAATTTACATTTACTTTTTCACTAACAAATTTAATCATTTGTTTTATAAAAAAACTCTCATCTAAACCACTATTGACATTTAAGTATAATGAATTTCCGACAATAAAATCTAATATACGATTAAAGCCATTTAAATTATTAAAATATTTTAAATATACTTTTTTTATTTCCTCTATAATTAAATTATCGTGAAATACATTTTCCATTTTTTCTGGATACTTTATTTGACAATATATTAAGATTTTTAATTTTTTATAACTTTCTTCATTAAGATTTAATATTATATTTTTCGCAATCTCTTTAATAAATTTTTCAATATTCAAAAATAATTTATCATCAATAATATTTTGTATATATTTAAGTAAATGGTCATTTTCATAAACTTCAATTAATTTATTAAGTCTAAAATCGTTTGAGACATTTAAATAATATCCATTTGATTTTGAATAATTAAATTTATATTCTTTTATACTTGCCATATCTGATTTTAAGGTATTTCTTGAAACATTAATCATTTTTGATAATTTTGAAATATTAAGCCCTTTTTCAGAAAAGCTTGAATAAATTTGTAGTATAAGGAGTCTTTCTTCTCTTTTTAGTGATTTTTCTTCTTTTAATAAATTTATAATTTTTATTATTTCACTTTCATTAGTTAAAAAAATATTTCCACTTTTTATTTTAATTATTTCAAACGAATTTTGAGATAAATAGTAGTTTATAATATTTATACTATATTGTATGCTTCGTATAGATACTTTAAAATATTTTGACAAATGTTCCATACTTAAGCTTTTATTTAAAATCAACATATCTAATATTTCAATTTGCCTTTTATTAACCATACTCCCTCCTCATTATTAATGTACCTTGATTTTTATCAAAAACAATTTTCAATATCTTTCACAAAAAATGAAAAAAATTTAGCATAAAAAAAATACTCTCCTTACCTATTGAATAGGTAAAAAAAGTATTTTAATAATTATCTATTTGTCATTTTTACAGGTAATCCATAAGACCTGAATATATCTTCTGCTTTCATTACTTGTTCTCTTGTTGGGGTAGGATTATTTTTTAGAACATAAGTTTTTTTCATCATTTCCCATTTTGATGCACCCATTTGGTGAAATGGTAATATATCTACTCTTTCAACATTTTTAAATTGTGAACAATATTGCCCCCATTTATGTAAATCTTCTTCTGCATCGCTATAACCAGGCACTAAAACATATCTTAACCATACCGGTTTATTTATTTCTTTTAAATATTGTGCAAATTTTAATGTAGGTGCTAAATTTACAGATGTAAGTACCTTGTACTTGTCGGGATCAATATGCTTTATATCCAGTAACACCAAGTCTACCATTTCTAAAACCTTTTTTGTTCTTTCCGTAAATATATATCCTGATGTATCAAGTGCTGTATGAATACCATTTTCTTTACAAAGTCTAAATATTTCTCTAATAAAATCAGGTTGTGTTAGTGGTTCTCCACCTGAAATAGTGACACCTCCTGTTTTGATAAAACCTTTAACTTTATATATTTCTTGAAAAACTTCTTCAGGTTCTAATTCTTTTTTTCTATCCTTTACATTCCAAGTATCTACATTATGGCAGTAAAGACATCTTAACGGACAACCTTGTACAAATAAAACAAATCTTATTCCCGGTCCATCTTTTGTACCAAAACTTTCAAATGAATGTACAAACCCTTTCATCCTAATTATCCTTTCAAAATAAAACGAAAGTGCAACTATGTTGCACCTTTGTTTTTTTATTTGTTATATATTTTACATCTTGCTTGAGATTGTTCTGTTTATAACATCTAATTGTTGTTCTTTTGTAAGTCTTACAAAGTTTACAGCATATCCAGAAACTCTTATTGTTAATTGTGGATATTTTTCAGGATGTTCCATAGCATCCTCAAGTAATTCTCTACCAAATACGTTTACATTTAAATGTTGTCCTGTTTGATTAAAGTATCCATCTAATAACCCTACTAGATTAACTTGTTTTTCTTCTCTATTCTTACCTAATGTATCAGGTGTGATTGCAAATGTGTATGAAATTCCGTCATTTGCGTGTTCAAACGGTAATTTTGCAACTGATGCAAGTGATGCAACTGCTCCGCTTGTATCTCTTCCGTGCATTGGGTTTGCTCCAGGTCCAAATGGTTTACCGCTTCTTCTTCCATCAGGTGTATTTCCTGTTTTCTTACCGTAAACAACATTAGAAGTTATTGTTAATACTGATTGAGTAGGTATTGCATTTCTATACATTTTATGTGATCTAATTTTATTCATAAATATTTTAACCATATCTACTGCAAATTTATCTGTTTCATCATTGTTATTTCCAAATGGAACATATTCAGCTTCATTTACATAGTCAACTGCAAGACCATTTTCATCTCTTATAACTCTAACTTTACCCGTTTTAATTGCAGCAAGTGAATCTGCAACTATTGATAGTCCTGCTATACCAAATGCTTCAGTTCTTTTTATTGTTCTATCATGTAATGCCATTTCAAATGATTCATAAGAATATTTATCATGCATATAATGAATAATATTTAGTGCTTTAACATATGTTTTTGCTAACCAGTCTAATAATTTATCATATTTAGCCCAAACTTCATCAAAGTCTAAGTATTCTGATGTAATTGGTTCAAACATTCCTGCTGGAGTTACTTGGATACCTTTAATTTCATCTATACCACCATTTATAGCGTATAATAAAGCTTTAGGTAAGTTTACTCTTGCTCCAAAAAATTGCATTTGTTTACCAATAGTCATTGGAGAAACGCAACAAGCTATACCATAGTCATCACCAAATTGTGGGCTCATTAAATCATCATTTTCATATTGTAATGATGAAGTATCTATTGAAACTTGTGCACAGAATTTTTTCCATTCCATAGGTAATTTTTCAGACCATAATACTGTTAAGTTTGGTTCTGGTGCAGGACCTAAATTATATAAAGTATGTAAAATTCTAAATGAATTTTTTGTTACTAATGATCTTCCATCTTTACCCATACCTCCGATTGATTCAGTAACCCATACTGGATCTCCAGAGAATAATGCATCATATTCAGGAGTTCTTAAGAATCTTATTATTCTTAATTTCATAACAAAGTGATCCATATATTCTTGTGCTTGTTCTTCTGTTATTAATCCTTCTTCTAAATCTCTTTGAATATATATATCTAAGAATGTTGAAGTTCTTCCTATACTCATTGCAGCACCATTTTGGTCTTTAGTTGCACCAAGATACGCAAAGTATAGCCATTGAACAGCTTCTTTAGCATTTGTAGCAGGTTTTGAAATATCATAACCATATGATTCAGCCATTCTCTTTAATGCTTTTAATGCTTGTATTTGTTCAAATGTTTCTTCTCTATCTCTTATTAAATCTTCAACCATTTCATCATTATCTAATGATATAAGTTCTTTTTGTTTTTGTTCAATTAAGTAGTCAACACCATATAAAGGAACTCTTCTGTAATCTCCTATAATTCTTCCTCTACCATAAGCATCAGGAAGACCTGTAACAACACCTGTTTTTCTTGCAAGTCTTATATCTTCAGTATAAGCTGAGAAAACTCCGTCATTATGTGTTTTTCTATATTTTGTATAAATTTCTTCTGTTTCTTTATCTAGTGTATAACCAAATGCTTCTAAACTGTTTTTAACCATTCTTAATCCACCATTAGGGAAGATTGCTCTCTTTAAAGGTGCATCTGTTTGAAGCCCAACTATTTGTTCTAAATCTTTGTCAATATATCCTGCTCCATACGCATCTATTTGACTTGGTTTTTTAGTTTCAGCATCATATATACCTTTTTCTCTTTCTTCTTTAATCTTTGGTGTTAAGATATCCCATAATTTCTTTGTAGCATCTGTAGCTCCTGCTAAGAAACTACCATCTCCTGTATACTCAGTATAGTTTAATTTAATAAAGTCAGATACATCAATTTTTTCGTTCCAATTTCCTGACTTAAACCCTCTCCAAGCGTCCATATTCAGCCTTCCTTTCAAATTTACAATTATTCTTTACAATATTATTTTACTCTTTTTTCTCTTTTAATCAAATATTTTAAAAAATATTTTCAATTTATTACTTCATCATATTTACATACATTTTCTGTCCCTTTTATTTTTAAAGCCTTTTCAAACATTTGTTTATTTTCATTTTTTTATATCAACTCCAATTTGTTTCACACTATGAAACACAATGCTTGTTTTTACTTGAATTTTATACATACATATTGTATAATTTTTAAAGCAAATAACTGAAAGGAGTATATAAGATGAAATTAGTTTTAGTTCGTCATGGTGAAAGTCAATGGAATCTAGAAAACAGATTCACTGGTTGGACTGACGTAGACCTTACACAAAAAGGTATAGAAGAAGCAAAAAAAGGGGGGCAAACTTTAAAAGAACAAGGGTTCACTTTTGATGTTGCGTATACTTCATATCAAAAACGTGCAATTAAAACTCTAAATTATATATTAGAAGAAATTGAACAACTTTATCTTCCTGTTTACAAAACTTGGAGATTAAATGAAAGACACTATGGTGCTCTACAAGGATTAAATAAAGCTGAAACAGCTAAAAAATATGGCGATGAACAAGTGCACATTTGGAGAAGAAGTTTTGATGTAGCACCTCCAAAACTTGAAGACGGAGATGAAAGATTACCTGAAAACGATATTAGATATGCAAATATGACTGATTTACCTAGAGGAGAAAGCTTAAAAGATACAATAGCACGTGTATTACCTTATTGGAATGAAACTATTTCAAAAGATATACAAAATGGTAAAAATGTAATAATAGCAGCACACGGTAACAGTTTGAGAGCTCTTATTAAATATCTTTTAAATATTTCAGATACAGATATATTAGATTTAAATTTACCAACAGGTAAACCATTAATATTTGAACTTGATAAAGATTTAAATATAATTTCACAACCAGAATTATTTTAATAGTTTATCCTCAATAAATTTTATTGGGGATATTTTTTATATAAAACATATTTATACAATATATACTATTGAAAAAAGAACATAAAAGTGTTATTATTTAATGTAAAAATGATATATTTTTTAAGGAGTAAAAATGAAAAAAATAGCAATTTTAACAAGTGGTGGAGATTCGCAAGGAATGAATGCAGCTATAAGAACAGTTGCAAAAGCTGCTATGAATAAAGGTTGGGAAGTTTACGCAATAAGAAGAGGTTATAAAGGTATGTTAGAAGATGACATTTATATTATGACTCCTCTTGATGTGGCAAATATCGCAGGAAAAGGTGGTACTATCCTATATACTGCAAGACTTACCGAATTTGCTAACCCTGAAGTTAGAGCTCGTGCTGCTCAAAATTTAAAGAAAAGGGGCATAGAAGCATTAGTAGTTATAGGGGGAGACGGTTCATTTCACGGTGCTCACTACTTATTTGAAGAACAAGGCATTAAAACTGTTGGGCTTCCAGCAACTATAGATAACGATATCGCAGGAACTGATTACACAATAGGGTATGACAGTGCTCTTAATATAGTAATTGATTCTATTTCAAAAATTCGTGATACTGCTCAATCACACGGTAGAACGATTTTTGTTGAAGTAATGGGAAGAAATTGTGGAGATATAGCACTTAATGCTGGTATTGCTGCCGGTGCAAATGGTATACTAATACCTGAAATAAAATGGAGCATAGACGATTTACAAAAAATTATAAGCTCTAGAAGACAAAGAGGTAAAATGTATGATGTAATTGTTGTTTCTGAAGGTGTTGGAAAAACAGAAGAAATAGCAAAACAACTAAAAGAAAAAATGCCTGAATTAGATATTAAAGTTACAGTTTTAGGACATGTTCAAAGAGGTGGAGCACCAAGTGCTTACGATAGACTTCTTGCAACTAAGCTTGGAATTGAAGCTGTAAATATTCTTGATAAAGGTGAAGAAGCAGGAGTTATGTTAGGTATTGAAAAAACAGAAATTACATCACATAAACTTTCTTATGCTTGGGAAAATTATTCTAAGAAAAATCAAAAATATTATGATATAGCTATGATGCTATCAATATAAAAATAGGAGGAAATATAAATGAAAATAAAAATGACAAAAGTTGTTTGTACAATAGGTCCAAAAAGTGAAAAACCTGAAGTTTTAAAACAATTAGTTTTAAACGGAATGAATGTTATGAGATTAAACTTCTCACATGGAGATTTTGAAGAACATGGTGCAAGAATTAAAACAATAAGAGAAATAAGCAAAGAAACAGGTAAACACGTTGCTATTCTATTAGATACTAAAGGTCCTGAAATTAGAACTGGTGCTTTTAGAGACGGAGATGTTAAATATGAACTTGTTGAAGGTGCAAAAATCACTGTTACAACTGATTTCTCAGTATTAGGTGATGATAAGAGAATCGCAGTTTCATATAAAAATATGTCAGAAGATTTAAAACCTGGTGATACTATCTTATTAGATGATGGTTTAATAGGATTAAATGTAGACAGTATTGATGGAACTGAAATTTACTGTACTGTAAAAAACAGTGGATTATTAGGTCAAAAGAAAGGTGTTAATTTACCGGGTGTATCTGTAAACTTACCTGCATTAGCTCAAAAAGATATTGAAGATCTTAAATTCGGTTGTAGAGAAGGCGTTGACTTCATAGCTGCTTCATTTATAAGAAAAGCTTCAGACGTTGCTGCTGTTAGAAAAGTGCTTGATGAAAATGGTGGAGAAAATATTAAAATCATTTCTAAAATTGAAAACCAAGAAGGTATAGATAACTTTGATCAAATACTTGAATTATCAGATGGTATAATGGTTGCAAGAGGAGACCTTGGTGTTGAAGTTCCTGTTGAACAAGTTCCATTTATGCAAAAAATGATGATTAGAAAATGTAATGAAGTAGGTAAACCTGTTATTACAGCTACTCAAATGTTAGACTCAATGCAAAGAAATCCAAGACCTACAAGAGCTGAAGCAGGAGACGTTGCTAACGCTATTCTTGATGGTACAGATGCAGTTATGTTATCAGGAGAATCTGCAAATGGTAAATATCCAGTAGAAGCAGTTAGAACAATGGCAACAATTTCTGCTGTTACTGACCAATATGGAGTTACAAAGAGAACTTTTGAACCAAAAACATTAACAGTTACTGAAGCAATAAGTAAAAGTGCTGTTTACTCTGCTCTATCATTAGATGCTAAATTAATCGTTTGTTGGACTAAAACAGGAAGAGCTGCAAAAATGCTTAGAAAATACAATCCTACTATGCCAATAATCGCATTAACTGATAATGAACAAGCAGCAAGACAATTAGCTATAGTAAGAGGAGTTAGAGCTGTTTTAGCTAAAGATTTAGACAGAACTGAAGACTTCTTCAAAAAAGCTCTTGAAATTGCAGGTGGAAGCAACACAACTACAGATGATGAAAACTATACAGGAATAAGAAAAGGAGATTTAATTGTGCTAGTTACAGGAATTTCTGAAACAGGTACTACAAATACTCTTAAAATTGCTAGAATTGGCGAATAAAAATAAATAAAAGGATAAAAAAATGAATGAACTTGTTCCTTCATTTTTTTTAAAAATAAAATTATGAATAAATTAGATGAATTGATAAAAGTTTTCTCAAGCTTACAAGGTATAGGCAAAAAAAGTGCTATAAGAATAGCATTTGATTTGCTTGAAAAAAATGAATATGAAGTAAAACATTTAGTTGATACTATAACTACTGCATATGAAAACATTAAACCTTGTAGTATATGCAATAACTTAACAGAACAAGGTATATGTGATATTTGTTCTAATGACAAAAGGAATAAAAAAATAATTTGTGTTGTTGAAAATACCAGAGATGTTATGGCTTTTGAAAACGCAGGTGGATATAACGGGCTATATCATGTTTTAGGTGGTAAAATTGACCCTTTAAATGGTAAAGGGGTTAAAGAATTAAATATTGATAACCTTATACAAAGACTAGATAATGTTGACGAAATCGTACTAGCACTTAATCCGGATATTGAAGGAGAAACAACAATACTTTATTTAAGTAAAATAATATCTAAAAAAGATATTAAAATAAGTCGTATTGCAAGCGGTATCCCCATGGGAGGAAATATTGAGTATACTGATATAATGACACTTATTAAAGCAATGGAAGGAAGACAGGTGATTTATGATGAGTAAAGTTTATTTCACTTCAGAATTTGTATCTCCAGGACATCCTGATAAAATATGTGATCAAATATCTGACGCTATATTAGATGAATGTTTAAAAGAAGATGAAAATTCAAGGGTTGCTTGTGAAACTTTTGCTACTACAGGACTTATTTTAGTTGGTGGTGAAATCACAACAAAAACTTATGTAGATATACAAAAAACTACTAGAGATTTAATTAAAGAAATTGGCTATATACCTGGACTTGGATTTGACTATGACTGTGGTATTATTAATACTATTCATTCTCAATCCCCTGATATAGCTATGGGCGTAGATACTGGCGGAGCTGGAGATCAAGGAATAATGTTTGGAGGGGCTGTTGATGAAACTCCGAATTATATGCCTCTTGCAATTACTCTTGCAAGAGAAATAATAATCAAACTTACTAATCTTACTAAAGATAAAACTCTTTTATGGGCTAGGCCTGATGCTAAATCACAAGTAACACTAGAATATGAAAACGATAAAATAATAGGTATTGATTCCATTGTTTTATCTGTTCAACATAGTGAAGACGTTACACTTGAAAAAATAAAAGAAGATTTAAAAACTCTAGTTTTAGCACCCACTCTGGAAAAATACGGATATGATTTAGCTAAAGTAAAACATATTTATATAAATCCTACAGGTAGATTTGTAATAGGTGGTCCACATGGAGATACTGGTCTTACAGGAAGAAAAATAATAGTTGATACTTATGGTGGATACTTTAGACATGGCGGTGGGGCATTTTCAGGAAAAGATAGTTCAAAAGTTGACAGATCTGCTGCATATATGGCAAGATACATCGCTAAAAATATAGTAGCAAGCAAAATTGCAAAAAAATGTGAAATACAACTATCATATGCTATTGGAGTAAGTCAACCAACCTCAATAAAAGTTGATACTTTCGGTACATCTAATATAAATGATGAAAAAATCATAGAAACTATAAAAAAATTATTCGATCTATCTCCTAAAGGCATTGAAAAAACTCTTAAACTAAGAACTCCAAATTTTAGATACAGAGATTTAGCTGCACTTGGGCATATCGGACGTGAAGATATTAAATTACCTTGGGAAGAACTTGATAAAGTAGATGAGCTTAAAAAGGAACTGTATGTTTAAAAGAATTTTATCTATGCTTATATTTTTCATTTTTATTTCTTGTAATAATATTAATGAAACAAGTGTAGTATATAATCTTGGAAATAAACCACAAACTATAGATCCGCATCAATTTACTGAAATGCTTTCAGTACAACTTATATCTACTACTAATGAGGGATTATTAAGACAGGATAAAGATGGAAATTTCATTCATGCATTGGCTTTTGAATTTAGTGAAAAAGGGAATACTCTAATATTTAAAATTAGAAAAGATGCAAAATGGAGTGACGGTTCAAATGTCACTGCTGATGACGTTGTTTTTGGTTTTAAAAGAGCATTAAATAAAAAAACTGCTGCAAGGTTTGCTGAATTATTATTTCCAATAAAAAATGCAGTGAAATATAATAAAGGAGAAGTTAGTGAAAATGAACTTGGTGTTATTTCAAAAAATGATACCGTTATAATTACACTAGAAAAACCTACTCCATATTTTAAACACATACTTAAAATGCCTATTGCATTTCCGGTAAAAAATGGAATAAATACTGATATACATGATTTTAAAACTGCCTTATATAATGGACCTTTTATTATTACTCAAATGAATGATGACAAAATAGTTTTAAAGAAAAATAGATATTACTGGGATAAAAAAAATATAAAAATTGATAAAATCATATACACTACTATAAACAAATTTGAAGTTGTTGAAAATCTAATAAAAAATAATGAAATTGATATGTCAAGAGTTGAACCTTTTGACCTTGATACAAAGCGTAAAAATAAAGAACTAATTAACTATCAAAATGGTCGTATATGGTATTTGGACTTTAATTTAAAAAATGAAATATTAAGTAAAAAGGAAAATAGAAAAGCAATAAATGAAGCTATTGACAGAGAAAAATATGTTAAAGATATAAAATTAGATGGATCAACTGTTGCAAAATCTGTAATATCTTCTGTGTTTAATAGTTATAGAAATATGTATCCTGATAATTCATATTTTTTTGATAATAAAAAAAGTAGCCTATTAGAAGGTAAAAGTATAAGACTTTTAGCAGGTAACTCTACTGCTGAAGTAAAAGAAGCAAGTTTTATACAAGAAGAATTAAGAAGAAAATTAAATCTGAAAGTTAATGTTCAAATAGTTACTTTCAAAGAACGACTTGCTCTTACAAGAAGTGGCAATTATGATATAGTATTAAATACATATAGCCCTAAATTTGATGATCCAATTTCAATGCTTGATAGATGGAATCGTCCAAATAAAAATAACTACCATATTTGGAAACAAAAAGAATATGAAAATTTGATTTTAGCAATTGAAAATGAAACAAATACTAATAAAAGATTTGAGTTAATTAATAAAGCTGAAAAAATCTTAATTGATGATGTTATTATTGCTCCTTTGTATTACTCAACTGAAAATTGGTATATTAGAAAAAATATAAAAAATGTAATTATACATCCTATTTCAACAAGAATAGATGTATTTAAACTAATAAGGGAAAATAAATGAAAATAAAGAAAATTTTAATATTTAGTAGACATGGTTTAAGATATCCTTTAATTAATAACTCAAGTATCACAAATTGGGAATATCCTATAGGAGATTTAACTTTAAAAGGCTCTACTCTCGAATATTTATTCGGTCAACATTTAAATGAAATGCTTGATATTAAAGATGAAAAAATATATTTTTTATCTAATTCTATGAAAAGAACATATTTAACTGCCCGAGCTTTAGCCTTAGCATTTAAACCATATGAAGATACTAAAATAAATATGAAGCATAACACTTTTGATATTACTGATGACAGATTCAATTTATTATTAAAAAATAAAGAAATCATTAATAATTCAAAAATTGATGTTATTGATGAAAAATTAAAAACAATTTATGAAACAATGGAAAATATACTTAAACTAAAAAAAGGGACAATTTCAAATAATAAGTCAGTTATTTGGGCTAATGAAGATGGATTTATATTAGTTGACGGAGCTTTAAAAATTGCAACAGATATATGTGATTTATTTTTACTTAAATATTATGAAGGCTTTAAAAAAGAAGATATCTTTGTAAGTAATAAATTTTTAAGTAACTTAAAATTAATGTCTAAAGCAAAAGATGAATTTTTAGAATTAATTTTTACAAATACCGATTATATAAATAATTCTAAAGAGAATATATATAATTTAGTAAAAGATGAATTAAGTAATATTAAAAACAAGGTAAGTGTATTTGTTGGTCACGATTCTAATTTGGCTACTCTTATGAAAATGTTTAATATAAAATATAAATATCCTAATAAATATAGTATTGAAAAATACCCAGTTGGAGCAAAATTGATATTTAAAGTTTTTGAAGACAATTCATATGAAATTTATTATTCATATTTTGATTATAAAGCAATCAGAAATTTTGAAATAAAAAAACCTTATATGTTTTTACTAAAAAAAGGAAATAATATTAAAGATATAATAAAATAGCCTGTAAAGGCTATTTTTTATTCACTTTCATCATCTTGCCAAAAAAGTTCATCTAATGTTTTATCCAGTACTTTACAAATTGATATACATAATTTTATTGTTGGATTATAATCTCCTTTTTCAATTGCATTTATTGTTTGCCTTGAAACACCAACCAAGTCTGCAAGTGCTTGTTGAGATAACTCTTTTGATATTCTTACTAATTTTAATTTCATATTTTTCATATTTAATCAACTTCTTTTTTGTCAATAAAATATTTTATTACTAAACAAATAAGTAAAACTGATAAAAGTATTATGTAAATTATATTTATCTTAAATATATTTTTTGTAAGATATAAAAATAAAAGAATTATAAAAATTTTGATTATATATTTTTTCTTACTCATATTTCTATAAAAATAAGCGTCATTAAATATACAATATATAGTATAAACACTTATTCCTATATATATCGGTATAAAAACATTTGTAGTTTTATCAAAAAGTTTAATTTCAAATAATGAAAAAAATAATACTGCAAATATCATTGAAAAAAACGCATATTTATACGCCTCTCCTCTTATAATCTGTTGTCTTTCATCATAAATAAATTCATTTTCATTAATATACTTTTTTTTAATAAAATACACTATTATTACAGATACTAACATTCCAATGATAATTCCTAAATTATAGTAATTTAACATAACAATCCACCTCTTTATAAATTAAACTATTTCACAATATAAATATAATATATTTTTTACAAAAAGTCAAATATATTTTACATAAATGATATATCATTTTATTTTATAAATATGGTATAATTAAAATAAAAAAGGTGGTAAGCATGTTAAAAAAAATTAAATTAGACATTTATTTAATTCCTACTATTATTTGGTCAATTATGTTTTTAACACTTTCTTTTAATAGAATTAATACTTCTACGTATATAGAAAAAATTGGTACTCAAGAAAAATTAATACTTTTTTCATTAGTTGCCTTAATTTATGCTTTAGTTCTTAATGGTATAATAAAAAAATATTTTTTAAGTTTTTTTATACCTATTATTCCTGCGTTATACATATATACTCTTAATTATAAAAGCATAATAAGTGAAAAAAAATTAGTTTTAATAATTATTATTGCACTATTTTCATATCTTGCAAAAAAAATTTCATCAAGTACTCTAATTAAGATAATACTTTATATAGGATATTTTATTCTTTCTCTACTTCTAACTTTAATTTTTTATTTATCTTATTATACGCTATTTAATAATACAGAAATATATTTTATTTTTAAAATTTTACTAACTTTTTTAGTAATACTTCTTAATCTTTTCTTTTTAGATGAAAAAGAATACAGTTCAAAATATCTAAATATATTATTTATTATATTTATAACAGCTATATTTATTTTAATTTACTCATTTATGTTTTCAGGGTTTTTACAATCTAAATATTCTGCTGCTTCTATTATAATACTGTGCTCTACATATCCACTGCTTTTATCATATTTCATATTTAATAAAAAATGGATATTGATATTTAATATTTTGCCTTTAATATTTCTTTCATATTATGTAATTACAAATATAAAGGTATTTGGAGTTACCGAAAATAGATATTTCACTTTATTTTTTGGAATTATTGCCCTTATTTTTACTATACTTGCATTAATTAATAAAATAAAAGCAAATAATATTTTTATATCTCTTTGTATATTGTCCATTATAGTTTTTTATACACCATATATAAATGCTTTTGATGTAACTAAAAAAAGCCTTATAACTAGATACAATACAACTAAAAATTTATCAGAAAAAAATAATATATATTATTACGGTAAAGATAGATTATGGAATTTACAATTAAATATAAATGAAAAAGATGGAAATACTTTGTTTGATAAAGATGAAAAAACTTTTGAAATAACTGAAATCAATAAATATTCAAAAATAAAATATATCTACTCTAATGAGTTAAATAAAAACGAACAAATTAAATTTGCCAAAAAAATTATAGAAAATAAATTAGAAAACGGTAATGAAACAATAGTTCCAATAGCTTATTTAATTGAAAAAAATTTGGAAAACGATGCTATTTATATACATTATTTCAAAATCCTAATTCTTACAAAGTAATATTTTTTATGATATAATTACGTATAAATTGAAAGGAAGTAACAAAATGAAAAAGATATTAACTGTACCTGATATAACATGTAATAAATGTGCTGAAAAATTATCTGGTGTTCTATTTGGATTACCTGAAATTGAAAGTGTCACTGTAGATTTAGATAATAAAAATATAGAGGTTGAATTAAATTCAAATATTTCAAATGATACATTAAAATTAGCAGTTAAATCTGCCGGTAAATATGAAATAACTAATATATTAGAGGTGTAAATATGTCATATTACGCATATATCTTAACCGAAGAAAATAAGCAAGGTATTGTAAATGATTGGGAAGAATGTAAAAAATTAATTAGTAATAAAAAATCCAGATACAAAAAATTTAACAGTGAAGATGAAGCTAATGTATGGTTAAATTCAGGAGCTACATATGAAAAAAAGAAAATTGATAAGTCTTCCCTTATAAAGTCTGCTGTTTATTTTGATGCGGGAACTGGACGTGGAAATGGAGTCGAAGTAAAAGTTAGTGATTATCATTCAAATAGTCTCTTATACTTTATTATGGATACTAAACATATAAATGAGTTTGGAAATTACTATGTATCAAAAAATAGAACAAACAATTTTGGCGAATTAACTGGACTTTTTATTGCTTTAAAATACTCAATTAAATATAATGTTAAAGATATATGCGGAGATAGTGAACTTGTTATAAAATATTGGTCTAATGGCCAATATAACAAGGAAAATTTAGATGATGATACAATTTCTCTAATTCATAAAGTAAATGATTTATATTTAAAATTTAAAAATAAAGGTGGAAAACTTCATAAAATATCTGGTGATATAAATCCAGCAGATCTTGGTTTTCACAAATAAAAAGGAAATAAAATGAAAAAAGCTTGTATAATTACTTATGGTTGTCAAATGAATTTCAATGAAAGTGCTAAAATGACACATTTATTAAAAAATAATGGATATAACATGGTTGAAAATTATGAAGATGCAAATTTAGTACTGATTAATACTTGCACTATAAGAGAAGGTGCAGCGGTAAAAGTGTACAGCGAATTAGGTAGACTTAAAGAGCTAAAAAACATAAAAAAAGATATGATAATAGGAGTTACTGGTTGTTTAGCACAGGAAGAAAGAGAAAACTTCATAACTCGTACTCCATATGTTGATATAGTACTTGGAAACCAAAATATAGCTATGTTACCGGATATACTTGATGATATTTCACAAGGTAAGAAAAATATTATTCTAACTAATAATAAAGATACTCTTCCAAAAAGAATAGACGCTGATTTTGGAAATGATATTGTTGCATCTATTGCAATAAGTTATGGTTGTAATAACTATTGCACATTTTGTATAGTTCCACATGTAAGAGGTAGAGAACGTTCAGTTCCTATGGAACAAATACTTACAGATGTAAAAAAATATGTAAAAAAAGGATATAAAGAAATATTATTTTTAGGTCAAAATGTCAACTCTTATGGTAATGATTTTAGAAAAGATGAAAATATTACTTTTGCTAAATTATTAGAACAAAGTACACAAATTGATGGAGATTTTTGGATAAAATATGTTTCTCCTCATCCAAAAGATTTTAATGATGATGTTATAAAAGTTATAAAAGAAAATACTAAAATATCTAGAATGTTACACTTACCTCTTCAATCAGGTTCTACTAAAATACTAAAAAAAATGAGACGTGGTTATACAAAAGAAGAATACATTACACTAGCTAAAAAAATTAAAGAACAAATTCCTGATATTGCACTTACTACAGATATTATTGTCGGATTTCCAGGTGAAACTGAAGAAGATTTTGCTGATACTTTAGATGTTGTTGAAAAAGTTGGTTTCGAAAATGCATTTATGTTTATGTATTCAAGAAGAAATAATACACCTGCAAATACATTTGAAGAACAAATTGATGAAGATGTAAAAAATAAAAGATTACAAACACTTATGCACATTCAAGATAAAATTGCCTTTGATTATAGTCAAAAATATATTGGAAAAACAATTAAAGTTTTAGTTGAAGGTAGTAGCAAGAAAAATGATGATATGTTAGTTGGTAGAACTTCTACACATAAAATTGTTCTGTTTCCAAAAACAAAAGAAATTACCGATAAGTTTGTAGATGTTAAAATAACTCACACTAATACTTGGACTTTATATGGTGAACTTATATAGGAGATAAAATGTTAGAATTATTAAAATTAAATACAACAAAGTTAAAGGAACTTGCAAAAAAATACGAAATTGAAAATTATAAATCATTAATAAAAGAAGACTTAATTAATCACGTTGCTGTTAAAATGGGACAGAATGAAGAAAAACTATTTGCTTTCGGTACCTTAGATGTTTTACCTGAAGGTTATGGATTTTTAAGAAATACTTCTGTTGATGTTGATATTTACGTATCAGCTTCACAAATTAAAAAGTTTTCACTTAGAAATAAAGATGTAATTTGTGGAGAAGTTAGAGCTCCAATAGGCAGTGAAAAAAGTTATGGACTTATTAAAATAATATTTATTAATAGTGATACTATTGATAAGGCACAAAACAGACCATACTTTGATGACCTTATACCTTCATATCCAAATAAAAGGATTTCACTTGGAGAAGGTGAAATTTCTTCGAGAATAATAGATTTAATTGCTCCAATAGGCTTTGGACAAAGAGGACTTATAGTTGCTCCTCCTAAAGGAGGTAAAACAGTACTTTTAACTTCTCTTGCAAATGATATATTAAAATATAATAAAGATGTTGATTTATGGATACTTTTAATAGATGAAAGACCAGAAGAAGTTACGGATATAAAAGAAAATGTAAAAGGTGCAGAAGTATATTCTGCTACTTTTGACGAAGATCCTGCTGAACATTTAAAAGTTACAGAAAAAGTTTTAGAAGCAGCTAAGCTTGAAGTTGAAAAAGGTAAAAATATCATAATTCTTATGGATAGCTTAACAAGACTTGCACGTTCATATAATGTGGTTCTTCCATCTAGTGGTAAAATAATATCAGGTGGTTTAGATCCTAAATCCCTATACATGCCTAAAAAATTTCTAGGTGCTGCTAGAAATATTAGAAATGGCGGTAGTTTAACTATAATTGCAACTGCATTAATTGAAACAGGTAGCCGTATGGATGAAGTTATTTTTGAAGAATTTAAAGGAACAGGTAATATGGAAATAATCCTTGATAGAACTCTTCAACAACTGCGATTATTCCCTGCTATCGATATTTCTAAAAGTGGTACAAGACGTGAAGATTTACTTTATTCAAAAGATGAATTAGAAAATATTTGGACACTTAGAAGAAAATTAATGAATTGTAATGAAGCTGAAGCTATAAAATATTTAATAGATTTAATAAAACAATATCCAAGTAATCAAGAATTACTTGAGAATGTAAAATTTGAATTAATAAAATAAGTATGCCTTTTTTAAGTGCATATTTTTTTTAACTAAATTTTTTTTAAATTTTACATCATTAATTTTTATTAATTCAGTCTATATATATTAAAAAATAACTGATTTCACACAATTGATTTTTTACAGCTAATAGTGATAGAATTAATTACAATTAAAATTTCAAGGAGAAATGATTTACATGAAAAAAGCTAAATTACTAGTTTTACTTAGTATAATAAATGTATTTTCTTATTATACTTTTGCAGAAACTATGAGCGATAAAATGATGAAAAGTGAACATCATCATATGGAAAGCCAAACAATGAAAAAAAGTGACGAAATAAAGGTAGCATATAAAGCAAAATATATGTTAGAAAAAGGTACTTATTCAATTAAGGCACCTCATACACACGAACATAGTTTTTCAATCTTCTTTTCTAATGATGACAATAAAATAATCGATAGAAAAACTGTAGCACAAAAAGAAACATTTGAATTAGAAAATCATGTATTATATAATATTGAACTTGCACACTATAATAGTGAAGTTAAATTTGTTGTAAAAGAAGCAGGAATATATACTTTAAATGCAGATATTGCACCTGGTGAAGCTCTTGATTATAAAATATATGATGCTCAAAATAAAGCAGTAAGTGCTAGTCAAATTAATGTATTCAACATGACAAAACACAATATATATAAAGGGTTCTTTGAAGATTCTATGGTTAAAGATAGACCTACTTTAGATGAATGGAAAGGTCAATGGAAATCTGTTTATCCATATTTATTAGACGGAACTCTTGATGTTGTAATGGAACATAAAGCAAAGTCAAGTACTACAATGGATAAAGATGCATACAAAAAATATTATAAAAATGGATACAAAGCAGATGTAACAAAAATTGTATTTAACGGTAATAAAGCAACTTTCTATAAAAAAGGAAAAAAAGTTACTGCTGAATATAAATATGAAGGATATAGAATATTAACATATCCAAAAGGAAATCGTGGTGTAAGATTCTTATTTACAGCTACAAAAAAAGTATCATGGGCTCCTTTACATATTCAATTTAGTGATCATAATATTTATCCTTCAAAACCTTCACACTTCCATTTATACTTCGGTAATGAAAATCATGAAGAATTACTAAAAGAATTAGAACACTGGCCTACATATTATCCAGTAAATAGCACTAAACAAGACATAATTCATGATATGCTTGCACATTAATAACTATATATAAAAAGAAGAATCCGATTGAAGGATTCTTCATTTTTTATTTAATAACAACATCTTCAAATATAAGTTCAACTCTTCTATTTCTATATTTATTTTCAGGAGTTGTATTTGGAACCATCGGTTCTCTTTCTCCATGACCTGTTACTGAATTTATAATCAGTTCTTTTTTAAGTCCTGCTTCTTGTAATAATTTACTTACAGTTTCAGCTCTTGTTATTGATAATCTATTGTTATAAGCATCTGAACCATCACTGTCTGTATGTCCAATTATATTAATTTTACCTGATTCTGCAAAATGATTTATTTGATTTGCAACATCTCTTAATTGTCTTTGTTCTTCTTCATTAGGTATTCTTCCATCAACTGCAAATCCATGGATTAAACATTTTTTCTCTGTTGAAAAACAAGATACAACAATTTTCTTTTCAATTACTTTAGGCTTTTCAACAATTACTTCTTTTTCTACTATTTTTTCTACAACTTTTTCAACTTCCACTATTTTTTCAACTATCTTAGGTTTAGGACTATATCCAAATCTTGCACCAAGACCTAAAGTTATAACTCCAGGGTATTTACCTCCCAATTCAACTGTAAATCTTTCATCATATGTAAGTCCCATGTATGCTCCAACTTTTCCTACTAAAGATTTTCCACCGTTAGTTCCATCATATCCTGCACCAAGATCTATTCCTCCGTAAAGTCTTACATCTTCATGAACATATCCTGCAATTTCAGTTGTTACATACGGCATAAATGATGGTTTATATTGTCCTGCTTTAAATGAACTTCCAAATTCTAATCCAACCCCTAAGTTAAACAAAGTGTTTATATTTGGAACATAAAATGTTTTATATCCTGCTCCATCTAAAGCTATATGCCCTAAGCTATTTTTTATATCATATCCACCATGAATTAATACTTTAAATTCAAAGTCTTTAAATTCCGGTTCACTATATTTTTTAAATCCAAATGAACTTATACTGGCTAGTGTAATAGTTAAAATAAGAAATTTTTTCATTGTTTCACTCCTTGTTTTATATTCTATATTGAAAATTATACACTTAATGTAAAAAAAACACAAATAAAAAATTCATTTTTTATATTTTTAAGCTCGCATTATTACACAAAAACTTATTAATGTGATATAATACACTTATAAAAAAATAAGGAGTAAAATATATAAATGACAAAAATTTTATTAGCTTTTACTATGATAATTTTTATTTTATTTATAGTTCTTTTCCTATCAAAAAAATATAAATTAAATAAAAATCAAATGATAATTTTCTGGATACTGGTTCTATTTTGGTCTAGTATTTGTATAATTAGGGCTTATAGAAAACTTTATGCTATTGATTCATTAGAATTTGGAGGACTTGGACTTTCTTTAATTATGGGTGCTACCATAACTTCAGCATATGGTCTTATTAGCTTTATCCTAAGATTACCTTTATTTATAGCAAGTGATATATTTAATAAAAGAAAAATATTTATTCAAATGGCAATGATATTTATGGTTATTACCTCTTTTACAGTGTATTTTAAACCAACATATAACACTTTATATTATTCTTCATTTGCAATGGGTATAGGTGCTTCTATGCTTGCAATATTTAATGTTTTATTTTCTGAAACATTTTCAAGTGAAAATGCTGCTGTGTCTGCGTCTATCCTTGCAGTTGCACCGCTATTAGCAGAATTTATTGCTGCACCAATACAATATTTAGGAACTCATGAAGTTTTAAAAAATTATTCATTGCTATGGCTTGCTTCAGGTATTATTGCAATGTTGACTCTAATCCTTACTTTATTTATGAAAGAACTACATTTTAATACTAAACAATTTTCAAAAGAAAAAGTTATACATATTATTTCTAATAAAAAATTTATAACTATTTGTTTTATTTCTGTTGTAGTATCATTTGTAAAATTTTCAACAAGTGGTCCAAACTTAGTTTCATATGCCAAAATATCACTTAACATGAGTCCTATTATGGTTGCATATTTAGATACTATGTTTGCAACACCACAACTTATAGCAAGTATTTTAGTTGGAACATATTTTACTAAAAAAATAGGTATTGAAAAAACTTTAATTTTAAGTTTATTCTCACTACTTACTTTTTATATCATAATCCTATTTACAAATAATCCAAATATAATATTTGTGTCAAATATATTCAATGGCTTTGGATATGGAGGGACATACATTGCCCTTATATCTATTGCATTACAATATTTTGATAAAGAATATAGAAATATCAGTATGGGAATATTTCAAGCATTCTTTTCTTTTGGAATATTTTTTGGAGATAGAATTTATGTATTTATAGCAAAATCAATTCCATACGGTATTTTAGGTTTTGACAGTTCAAAATCAATATTTTTAATCGTAAGTTCAATTACAGTTCTATCAATAATTTTAGGATCTGTTAATCTACTTAGTAAAGGAGTAATAAAAAAATGAGTTTGGATAGCACAACAACTCCACTTATGAAACAATATAAAGAAATAAAAGATAACTATCAAAATGAAATACTCTTTTTTAGACTTGGTGATTTTTATGAAATGTTCTATAATGATGCAGTTATTACTTCTAAAGTTTTAGGACTTACTTTAACTAAACGAAATAAAGAAAAAGGTACTGATATTCCTCTAGCAGGGATACCCTATCATAGTGCTTCACAATATATTTCCAAATTAGTTAATGAAGGATATAAAGTTGCAATATGTGAGCAAGTTGAGGATCCTAAAGAGGCTAAAGGTATAGTTAAAAGAGAGGTAATTAAAGTAATTACTCCAGGTACAGTTATTGATGTTGATACTTTAGATAGTAAAAGCAACAATTTCATATTATCTGTAATAATAGAACAAGATACAGCATATATTTCTTATGTTGATATAACTACGGGTTTATTTAATACAAGTTCAACATATATAAATGATCTTTACTCATACTTATATAAATTAAATGTTAAAGAAATTATAACAAATAAACAAACACATTCAAGAATATCTGAATATACTCAAAAACAAAAGATTAGTACAACGATAATAGAAAAAGTAAAAAATTCAGGTGGCTTTTTAACACAATATTTTAATATAACATCTCTTGACAGTTTCGGTCTATTTGATAAAGGACTTATAGATTCTTGTGCTATACTACTTCAATATGTACTTGAAACTCAGGTTAATGTTGAATTAAATATACCTAAAATATCTGTAATTTCAAAAAGCAATTATGCTGACATTAATATGTCAACAGCTAAAAATTTAGAAATTATAAAAAACCAAAGAGATAACACAAGTTACGGTACTTTACTTTGGATACTTGATAAATGTAAAACTTCAATGGGTACAAGACTTTTAAAAAGTTTTCTAAATTTACCTTTAATTGATTTAGATAAAATTCAAGAAAGACAAACACATACCAAATATTTAATAGATAATATATTAATTCGTGAAGAAATTAGAGATGAGCTTGAAAATGTTTATGATATTGAAAGATTACTTAGTAAATTAATATTTGGAAATGAAAATGCAAAAGATTTAATTGCAATAAAATCAACATTTAAAAGTTGTATTAATATATATAATAAATGGTCTGAAATGTTTTCAGATATTGATTTTACAAAAATAAATGAATTAATAAATTTAATTGATACAAGTATAGTAGATGAGCCGCCTTTTTCAGTTAGAGAAGGTGGTATGATAAAACCTGAATATAATGATGAATTATCAGAACTTCACAATATACTAACAAATGGTAAAGATATACTTGTTAATATTGAAATGAAAGAAAAAGAACAAACGGGTATTAAAAACTTAAGAATAAAATATAATAGAATTTTTGGATATTTTATTGAAATATCAAATTCAAATATTTCAGAAGTTCCGGATAGATATATAAGAAAACAAACTTTATCTAATTGTGAAAGATATATAACTCAAGAACTTAAAGAATATGAAGATAAAATTTTAAATGCAAAAGCAAGAAATAGTGAGTTAGAATATAAATTATTTAAAGATATATCAGAAAAAATAAAAGAACATAAAGACTTAATTTTAGATATATCCAAAATAATATCATACATAGATGTAATAGGTTCATTTGCTTATGTAAGTTTAACTAATGGTTATACATTACCAATTTTTAATCAAAAAGGTGAAATACAAATATTAAATGGTCGACACCCTGTTGTTGAAAAATTAATTAATGAACCATTTATTGAAAATGATGTTCATTTTACTGAAAATGAAAATTTCATAATATTAACTGGTCCTAATATGGCTGGTAAATCAACATATATGAAGCAAATTGCATTAATTTGTATTATGGCTCAAATTGGTATGTATGTACCTGCGGCAAGTGCTAATTTATCAATTATCGACAAATTTTTAACAAGAATTGGTGCTTCAGATGATATTATTACGGGTCAGAGTACTTTTATGGTCGAAATGAGTGAAGTTGCGAATATACTTAATAATGCTACTAAAAAAAGTCTTATCATATTAGATGAAGTTGGACGTGGAACTTCTACTTATGATGGTTTATCTATTGCAACAGCAATTTCAACATATATTCATGATAAAATTGGGGCTAATACAATATTTGCAACACATTATCATGAATTAAATGAACTTGAAGACAAATATGACAAAATTGTTAATTATCGTATAAATGTAGAAGAAAAAAATTCAAAAGTAATATTTTTAAGAACTATCTCTAAAGGAAGTGCTGACAGGTCTTATGGAAATTATGTTGCTAAACTTGCAGGTCTTCCATATGATGTATTAAAAGAATCAAAAAAATTACTAAAAAAACTTGAAAATCGTCATATACTAATACAAAAACATGAAGACATAGGGCAATTATCACTATTTGATAATATGTTTATAGAAAATGAAGAAGATAACAAAGAACAATTATTCGAAGATCTTGTTAACTTAAAAGAAGAAATAGCAAATATAGACATAAACTCTACTACTCCTGTGAAAGCTCTTTTAACACTTGAAAAATTAAAAGAATTAGTAAATAATATTGATAAATAATGAAAGGATATTAATAAAATTATGACTGGTAACGAACTTAGAAAAAGCTTTATTGACTTTTTCAAATCAAAAGGACATACACACTATGAAAGTGCATCATTAATACCTGATGACAAAACACTTCTACTAACAGTAGCAGGTATGGTTCCTTTTAAGCCTTTTTTCTTAGGAGAAAAAAAAGCACCGACTAAAAGAGTTACTACATATCAAAAATGTATTAGAACAAATGATTTGGAAAATGTTGGTATAACACCTAGACATCATACTTTCTTTGAAATGTTAGGTAATTTCTCATTTGGAGATTATTTTAAAAGAGAAGCAATCATGTGGTCTTGGGAATATATTACAAAACATTTAAAATTAGATATAGATAGATTATGGGTTACTGTATATACTACTGACGATGAAGCATATGATATTTGGGTTAATGAGGTAGGAATAAGTAAAGATAGAATAGTAAGACTTGGAGATAGTGATAACTGGTGGGCTGCTGGTCCTGTTGGCTCTTGCGGTCCTTGTAGTGAAATCTATTTTGATACACAAAATATGGGTAAAAACAATGAAGAAATAAATTGTAAACCTGGAGATGATGGAGATAGATTTTTAGAAATTTGGAATCTTGTATTTACTGAATGGAATAGATTAGAAGATGGCAGTTTAGTACCGCTACCTGAAAAAAATATAGATACCGGTGCAGGAATTGAAAGAATAGCAAGTGTTTTACAAAATAAGAAAACTAACTTTGATACTGATATTTTTATGCCTATAATTGAAAATATTAGAAAAATACTTTCTCTTAAAGAAAATGAAGAAGACGTATGTACTAAAATTATAGCAGACCACATCAGAGCATCTGTATTTTTAATATGTGATGGTGTTCTCCCTTCAAATGAAGGTAGAGGGTATATATTAAAAAAATTAATAAGAAGAGCTTATGGTGCTGGAAGTATTGCAAATAAAGAAATATTTGACAATGGTCTTTGCTTTTTATACAAAGTAGTTGAAAGCGTTGTTGAAACTATGAAGGAAGCTTATCCTGAATTAGTTAAAAAACAAGAATTTATAGAAAACACTATAAAATCTGAAGAAGAAAAATTTGCAAAAACATTAAAAGTTGGTGCTAATTTACTACTTGATGAAATTAATTCATTAAATAATAAAAATGAAAATAAATTAAATAGTGATATTTCATTTAAGTTATATGATACTTTTGGGTTTCCCTTTGAACTGACTAAACTTGTTTGCGAAAGAAACAACATATTAGTTGATGAGGAAGAATTTAATGAAAAATTAGCTGAACAAATCAATAGATCTAAATCTGCAAGAACTGTAATAAGTGATATGATAAAAGATGAATTTATAGATAAATTCTATAAAGAACATGGCAGCACACAATTTACAGGTTATACAACTCTTGAGGATACAGCCAAAATATTACACATTTCAGAAACTGAAAATGAAAATATTTACCAATTAATACTTGATAAAACACCTTTTTATAGTGCACAAGGTGGGCAAGTAAGTGATAAAGGATATATTTTTGGTGATAATTTTAAAGCAAATGTAGTAGATATGACTAAGAAATCTGATATATTTATACACTATATTGAACTTTTAAATGGACAATTACCTAAAGTAAACGATATTGTTAATTTATCAGTTGATAAAATATTTAGAAAAGCAACTATGAGAAATCATACTGCTACTCATATATTACATAGAGCTGTAAAAGAAATTCTTGGAAATGATGTAAATCAAGCTGGATCACTTGTTTATGATAAAGGGTTAAGATTTGATTATACTTATGAAAAAGCTCTTGATCTTGAAACTATTAGAAAAATAGAAAAAAGAGTTAATGAAATAATACTTGAAAATTTACAAGTTGAAGTTACATATACTACAAAAGAAGAAGCAGATAAAATGGGAGCTATTGCTTTATTTGAGGAAAAATATAAAGAAACTGTAAGAGTTGTAGATATAGTTGGTTATTCTGCTGAGCTTTGCGGAGGTACACATTGTCCTCATACTGGTAATGTAGGCTCATTTTATATTTTATCAGAACAAGCAAAGGCATCAGGAATTAGAAGAATTGAAGCTGTAACAGGTACAGGTGCATTTGATCATTGTATTAATTTATCAGAAACTCTATCAAATATATCAAAAGAATTTAAAACTGATGTAAATTCTATTGAAAAAACTTTAACAAAACATAAAGAAAATCAAAAAGAATTAGAAAAAACTATAGAAGAATTAAAAAATGATTTAGTTAAATACCAAATAAACGATTTACTTGATGAAGCTACTGATTTAAATGGTTCTAAACTTTTAGTAAAAAAATTAAATATTGGTACTTCTGATATCAAAAATATCATAGACAAAGCTAAAGATAAATTAAAATCTGCTATTGTTTTATTTGCTGTAACATCTAATGACAAAATTACCTTTGCTTGTGGTATTACAAATGATTTAACTAAGAAATATAAAGCTGGAGATATTGTAAAATATGCTGCAATTTTAACTGGTGGTAATGGTGGAGGAAAACCTAACTTTGCACAAGCCGGTGGTAAAGATATTTCTAAATTAGAAGATGCTCTACAATCTACAATAAAATATATTAAGGAATTATAATGAAAAAATATATAGGCATTGATTTAGGTGATGTTAGAATAGGTATTTCAAAATGTGATCCTTTAGGTATACTGGCAACAGGATTAGTTGTTATTGATAGAACAAAAGAAGATGCTCTCAAAAGAATATTAGAAATTTGTGAAGATGAAGGGACATACAAATTGGTTATTGGAAAACCATTAAGGTTAACTGGAGCTTCTGAAATACAAGTAGAAAAAGTTGAAGCTTTCGCAAATGAATTAAAAAAACTAAATTCAAAAATTGAAATAAATTTTGTAGATGAAAGATATACAACAAAAGAAGCAGAATATTATCTTAAAAATTTTTCCAAAAAAAATGGAAAAGACAGAAGAAAAATTGTTGATATGGTTGCTGCAACAATTATATTGCAAAGTTTTCTTGATAAATACATTAAATAGAACCAAAATTAGGTTCTATTTTTTATAAAAAATACAATCCCTATAAAATTTTATAAGGATTGTATTTTAATTTATTCTTATTTAATATTGTATAAAGATTTTATTCCTTTGTATATTGCTTGACCTGCTAATTCATCTTCAATTCTTAATAATTGATTGTATTTAGCAATTCTATCAGTTCTTGAAGCTGAACCTGTCTTAATTTGACCTGCATTAGTTGCAACTGCAACGTCTGCTATTGTATCATCTTCAGTTTCTCCAGATCTATGTGATATAACTGCTGTATATCCTGCTTTTTTAGCCATTTCAATAGCATCTAAAGTTTCAGTTAATGTTCCAATTTGATTTAATTTAATTAATATTGAATTAGCAATACCTTTTTCAATACCTTGTGATAATCTTTCAGTATTTGTAACAAATAAATCGTCACCAACTATTTGAATCTTATCTCCTAATTCTTTAGTCATTAATTTAAATCCGTCCCAGTCATCTTCTGCAAGACCGTCTTCTATTGAAACTATTGGATATTCAGCACATAATTCTTTGTACCATTCAACCATTTCAGCAGATGTTTTTTCTCCACCTTCTCTTTTGAACACATATTTTCCTTTTTCTGAATCATAAAATTCTGATGAAGCTGCGTCCATTGCAAATGTAATATCTTTTCCTAATTCATATCCTGCATTTGTAACTGCTTTAGATATAATGTCTAATGCTCCTTTTGTTCCAGCAATTTTTGATGGTGCATATCCACCTTCATTACCTACATTTGTAGAATCTCCATTTGCTTTTAATAATTTTCCTAAGTGATGGAATACTTCAGTACCCATTCTTAATGCTTCTTTATATGTTTTAGCTCCAACAGGTTGAATCATAAATTCTTGAACGTCAACTGCTGAATCAGCATGTGCTCCACCATTTAAAATATTCATCATTGGAACAGGTAATTCTTTTGCATTAACTCCTCCTAAATATCTATATAAAGGCAATCCTAATTGATTTGCTGCTGCTTTCGCAACTGCTAATGATACACCTAATATTGCATTAGCTCCTAATTTACCTTTATTTGGTGTTCCATCAAGTTCTATCATTGCTCTATCTATTTCTACTTGATTTAAAGCATCCATACCTATGATATTTTCAGCAATTATTGTATTAACATTTTCTACTGCTTTTAATACACCTTTACCTAAATATCTTGATTTATCTTCATCTCTTAATTCAACCGCTTCGTGTACACCAGTTGATGCTCCTGAAGGAACAGAAGCTCTACCCATAGCTCCACCTTCTAAGTAAACTTCAACTTCAACTGTTGGATTACCTCTTGAATCTAAAATTTCTCTTGCATAGATATCTTCTATCATTGTTTGATATTTTATATTTGTCATTGCAAATTTCCGTTTTTTTTGAAAAAACGGATTCACCACCTTTCACTATTTTTCATAATTAATTATATCACAAATGATACTTAAAGTCTATAAAACAAAAAGGATTATCCCTAATTAATTTTAGGGATAATCTAAATTTAAAATACGTAATTTAAACCAAAACCAATTTTATTTGATTTTATATTTTTATTAGTATAATTAATGTTTAAATTTAATTTATTTGTAGGTCTAATATTTAATCCTGCTTTAAACTTGAACTCATTATCCTTCAATTTTACTGTATTAACGGTATTTTGTATATCAGTAAATTCTGATGAACTAACTTTCAAATCAAATTTAGTATTTGTAATCCATTTACTGTATTCAAAATCCAAGTCTAAATCTAACTTATCATTAAATTTAACATTACTTTCTATTCCAATTTTTGCACAAACTTTATATTTTGCTTGTAAATCATATTGTAATCCTAAAAATGAATCTTGTTCTTTATATTTATCAAATACAAATAAATGATTATCTAGGGTTAACTTAGGTTTAATTGTAGCAATATTATTAATATTGAATCTATATCCAAGTCCTACTGCAAATGATAAATTATATTGATTTTGCGAATATTCACTTCTATTTTCATATAAAACATCTTTTACCACTTTTTTATAAATCACATCAGTTGACAACACGGCATCAAACTCAACATTCTTTTTATCAAGTTTCATAAACGTTCCTATTCCAATACTGTTTAATTTTACTGCTTGAATATCATCATTATATACACTTCCATTTAAATATTTACCATAAATACCAAAATTAATATCATTCATTTTAGTACCAACACCTAAATATCCTCCTGTTAAATGAGATTTTAATACAATATCATCTTTAATATCTTTATGAACTGTTAAATCTGTTAATCCTTGTGTAAATAAATTTACTTTTTTATTTGTAAATCTAACTTTTAAAATATCATCAGATATATCTTTATTTAAGCTTGCTACATCAAATCCTACAGATAAAGAGTCAACAAGTGTTTGACCATTCATAGCTTTAATATCATTCTTTTTTGCATATAAAATGGCATCTAGTGCATCACTTACTTTAGAACGCTTGTACTCTAACATTTCTGTTGTCATAGATTCTGACAATGAAAGTGCAGTAGGTACATATTCTCCTTCTTGTTTTTCTAAAGAATTTATTGTAGCTAATACAGTATTTGTACTTGGTTTATCAGATGATTTTTTATTTTTACTATTTTTTTCGTCTTGTTCTTTACGTCTTTTTTCTGCTTCTTCATCTAATTTTTTTCTTGTTTCTTCAAGTTTCTTTTCTAATTCTGATAAGTAAGGTAATTTATCTCCGCCTGATCTTTTATCCTCGGCTTTTTCATATATACCACCTTTCATTATTGTCCCTTTTAAATATCCGTCTTTATATTCTAATTTAAGAGATAATTTTTCACTTACAGGAAATATTCCTAGTCTTACTTTGCTCATTTCAGTAGCATTTGCCTTTGCTTCAAATATTAAAGATTCTGTTTTAAACTGTGTTATTTTATTACTTATACCCTTTACTTGGAATATATCAATAGTAAAATCATCTGTAAAACGTAAATCTAATGCTCCTATACTTAATTTAGATATAGGTGAAACATATGTTTTTGACCCTGTGTAAGGAAGGTATTTTTTCGTAATTGTGTCTGAATTAGAATATGAGTATAAAGAACCTGCATTTTGTATTTCTCCATCTATCGGTTTATACTTACCTTCAGGATCATTTTTAGTTATTACATTATCTTCATAGTTAATATCTAATTTTAATTTAGCACCTTTAAATATATTTATATTAGATTTCATACCACCTCTTATAACTAAAGTTCCTTCTTTTACATTTGTATCTCCTGTATAAGTATTATTTTTTCCTGCTAATATTAATGTTCCTTTTCCTGTTTTTTCAAGACCAGCATCAAAGAATAATTCTCTTTCCTCAAAAGATAGACTTGACAGATATTCTTTTAGTTTATCAGCATATTTTTTATTAAAATCATCTTGACTTGCTGAATTATTAAGTTTTGTTATTTCCTCTTGAGGTAATTTCCCTCTTGATAACATATGTTCTATAACACTAAATCCTCCAGCTATGTCATTTGAAAATACAGACACACCTGATTTTATATTTGCATTAAAGTAATCGCTTCCTGTTTCATGAGTTAAAGCTTTAACAAATCTTGCAGGACCTTTGTATGCTTTTTCTTTATCAAGTAGACCCCAACCTATATTTTCATCTACTCCATAAATACCTTTAATTTCTTTTTTTCCATCTTTAACTTCTACTATTCTAAAATCATCTTTAGCTGTAGTTAAAATTGTTTGCTTTATTTGATGTGCTGTCATCCAAGGAAATAGACTTTGTACTTTTGCAGCTACTGCTGTAACTCTTGGTGTTGCAAAACTTGACCCAAAGTTTATATTAAAATTCTTATCATCATCTAATTTTGTACCATCTGTTGCTGTTTTACTTACATATGCATATTCTCCTTCAGCTGCAATAGACCATAATTTTGATGAACCTGCTCTTGTCAGTGAGAATAAATCCGCTTTACCGTTAGTTGATGAACTGAAACTTTCAATTGCTTTTATTTGATTTTCAACTTCTTCCTGTTCTTCTTTAGGATATTTAGTTGGATCTTTTCTCATTTCATTTAACTTTTTAACTAAAGAAATATACATATCATACATTCCAGGTGTTAAATCCTTATTTTTTAATTTAGGTATTGCTCCTGTTCCTATACCATATCCCCAAAAATCATCAGTTGATTTTGATCCATAAAATGATGATTTACTACTTACTCCAACTACTCCAAGTAAATTTTTTCTATAAGTATAGTCGTATTTATATTCTTTTCCTTCTTTTTCTGCTTCTTTTGCTCTTATATAATTTAACATACTTGGGATACTTCCTAAATTGTTATTATACTTTAAATTAGGATCTGATATAATTCTTTTTTGCCCATTAGATTTAAAAGTTGTTAAATCTACATTAGCATGTGAATATGTATTCCCTAAAGCTCTTACAAAAAGCACATCATTATTTGCTGCAATAAGTTCTGGAGCATTTTCTAATGCTGACTCCAAATGATATTTTTTAAATCTTATTAATTTTTTAAAATCTTCTGCTGTTATTGTTTCTTTATTTTTAAAATAATTGTATAAAGTTGTTGCATCAAAGGCATCTGTATATCTTTTACGTATTAATTCTGATATTTTATCATCTTCAGCTTTAAGCCAAGCTTGTATCAAAAATCTGTATAATGGATTTTGATTATAGTAATCAGCTGCCTTTTGTACATTTTCATCACTTACAGTATCAAGATTAACATATTCATCAAAACTTTGATCTGAACCATAAGACATATTAACTATTTTAATATTCTTATTTTCTTCTAAAGCTTTTGCAATATATTTTCCTGATTTAACAGGATCAACTGAACGACCATCTTTTTTCCCCATTGAAATAACATGAAAATTAATGTCTGTATAAGGTATTTTATCAACTTCTGTAATATTTCTAAGTTCTAAACCTTTTTTTAGTACAAAATCATAATATTCTTCTAATTTTTTCTTTTTTTGTTCCTCAGTTAATGTTTGCTCTTGCTGCCCAATAGGTTTCATTTTACCTTCTATTGCAGGTTTTAGCGTTTTCTCCATTTCTGCTCTAATTTCATTTACAACGTTTTTTACATTAACTTTATCCGGATATTTTATTTCAAGTGATTCTAGTATACCGTTAAGTAAATCAAATAACTTTTTATCATCTAATTTTTGTTTTGTTTTTTCTCCCGCATCTTTTCCAACTTTTCCTATTTGAGCTATAGTATTAGCTCTCCACCAATAATGATCCCCATAACTTAACTCATCTATCATAGAACCTATAACTGTAGCTCCATGTGTTCTTTCAAGTTTTGATTGCTCTTTTGCATATTCATTAGGGTTATTCTTATTCATATCAATATAGTTAAATTTAGGGTCTGAATAATATGGTGTTTGTCTGTATGTTCTTCTTTCAATTTCAGGTGATAAATCAAAAAATGAATTATCTGTAACTAATACAGTAGGTCCATTAAATCCTACAAAACTTTCATCATATTTTTGATAAACAACTTTTCCATTTTCTATTATTTGTCTTACAACTTTATGATTACCAACTGTAGGTTTAGTAGGATCTTCATCAATTATTTTTGTAACAAATGCTAAATCTTTTGTATTTTTACCATGATAATCTTTATTTTCATTTGCTAATAATTTTGATGTTATCTCTTCATTAAATCCACCTAAAACTTCTTTCCCGTCTTTACTAAATCTTAATGAATTTTCATCAAGATTTGAAAGTAATTTTGAATAGTCTTTTTTATAGTCTTCTAATTTTTCACCAAAATATACTTTTTTCTTAACAAATACATCTCTTTCAGAAGCAAAACCATCAACTCTTATTCTTACAAGAACTTCATGTTCTCCTACCATATCATCTAAATCTTCATATTTATTTATATTTGTATCTTTAATTTTAAATGTTAATCTACTAAGTCCGTCAGCTGATGCTACATCTAAAGATATTCTTCCATTATCAAGTCCTTTTTTTAAATCAGTATATCTTACTACTCCTGGATATTGTTTATTAAATACATCTAAAGGATCGATTACTTTTATTTTTTGAGTTAAATTTACTTCTCTTTCTTTTCCTGTATCTGTACTTTTTAAAATCATTTTTACATTTTTATCATTATTTTCAAAAACAACTTTTTGTTTAATTGTCTTTTTGCTATCTTTAGGATCTTTTATTTCTTCAATCCTAACTGTATACTGTTCATTTGATTTATCAGGATAGTTTGAATATTCAGCTTCTCCTTCTTTAATAACTTTTTCAGCTAATTCTACTTTTGTTTTATAAACCACAGTTTCTGAATCTATATATTGAGTTTTAAATTGTTCACCTTTATATACATATTTAGGTCCTCTAATTTCAAAATTCTTTGAATCATATTCTTTTGTATAGTCTGAAAGATTAGTATCTTCTTCTTTATACATTACTAAGGTAGGCTTACTGTATCCGTCATTTTTGACAGCAGTACTACAACTTGTTAAAGCAACTACCCCAAAAATTATATTACTTATCTTTTTGATATTCATGTTTTCTCCTTTATTATTACCACTTATACTCTAATTCTAAACCTACCTTAGGGGATATTTTTCTTAACTTAAATACTCTATCAACTGGTCCATAAGTTCCATAGTCTGTTCTTTTTTTATCTTCAATTTTATTTAAGACCTTTCTACCAAAGTCTATATTAAGTTCTAATAATCCGCTTAAATTGAAATTTTCAATAAAGTCATATTTTACCTTCACTTTAGGAACTATTTCTATTTTACCCCCAACATTGTATTTCATGTTGTAATAACTTGAAGTTTCTAAATCAATTCTATTTTCTTTTGTATCTTCTTCAGATTTTCTTTCCTTGGTTTGTTTTTCTTTCATAAGTGAAATAACATCTAATTTTGCTAGCACTTTAACACCTGTTTCTAGTGTTAATTTATCTATTACCTTTGTATAATTTAATTGTGCATTAGCTGTATATTCTTGAATGAATAATAAAAGCCTTGGATCGTTTTTAAATTTTCTTTTTTGAGGTTCATTGAGTCTATTCAAATCAATTTCAGGTTTAACAAGTTCTTCTATCTTTTTCTTATTTTTATCCTTCTCAGTTTCGTTATTATCTTTTTTTAGTAAAGCTAAGCCCGCAGTAAACACTTCTTCTGATACTGTTTTTGCACCTGGTAATGGTGGTGCAGGCGGTATTGTTCCAGGCGTACTTGGTAATGGCGGAGCTGGAGGCACTGGAGTTTTAGGTAATGGTGGTGCAGGTGGTATATTTGTTCCTCCTTGTTCTTTTTTTCCTGTGTTATTATTTGTATCTTTTGATTTTTCTGGGAAGTTAATTTCAGGTTTATCTTTATGTGGTTTTTCTTCAGGTTGCTTTGGAAACTTATCATCAGGTATAAATGGAACATTTCCTCCATCTAAAACATAACTGATCTCATATTTATGACTCAGTCCTAAATCTACTACTAAATTCATTTTTTCTGATGTTTTATTATTATTAATTATTGTATAATCTGCTCCTGCATTTACTGAATATGCTAATTGTAAGTTATCAAAATATACTCTTTCTTGCACATCATTTACGGTTTTTAATACAGCTGTATTTTTTCCTTTACTTGTAAATGTAAGTTTATCATTATATTTATATTTAACATCATATGATTGACTAAATTCTGAATTTACTTCCTTTAGTATCTTTCCTAAAAGATTAAAATTAATTTTATTATTAAATTTAGCACTTGCATTTATATTATCTTTTTCATATGAATTATCTAAGTTTGCATTTAAAGTATATTTACTCACAAAATATTCACTCATAAACATATCTTTAGTTGTTGGGAAAATTAATTTTGTTTCAAAATTGATGTTTGGTTTAAATGTGAAATTGTTGTAATAAAAGTCTTTTCTAAGTTCTATTTTATGAAATGGTTTTACAACAGACCATAATTCGTAATTTTTATTATTAAGATATTTTGAAGTTTCAAATCTATTTTCAAGTCCAATTTTATTTACTAAATTTATTCCATATTCCAATTTATTGTTTATGTCTAAATTAGTATTAAAATCAATTTTATGATTTATTATGTCTGTTTTATCTTCTTTTTTTGGTCCGCCAATAAAATAACCCTTATCATTAAGTTCTACACTAATCTTATACGTATCTTCATTTACCTTATGAGTATAATCTGACTTAATATCTTGAGTATATCTTCTTACAAAATTGTTAAGGTAAGAAAATGATTCATCTTTTTCATTTTCTTTTTCTTCTGTATACTTAACTGATAAAGATCTTAGGTTATACTTGAAATCATGACTAAAATTAAAATTATCATAATTCAATTTGTTTTTTAAATAAAAGTATGGATATCCTTTAGTATAATTAACAAAGTTATTTGCATAATATTCAGAGTCTATCTCAATATTTAATTTTTCAATAGGCTTTAATTTTAATCCTGCTCTAAGTTTAACATCTCCACCCAAATACTTCTTCTTATCATTTTCAATAAATTCTAAATCATATGTCTCTTCTTCTAAAGTTTTCCCTTTATCGCTTAATTTCTTTTTAAAATAATTATCGATATAATAATCAATTCCTAGATTAGCACCGATTTTACCTTCTTTGGGATATTTCCAATCAACAAACAATTTTGATTGAAAATCATGATTTTTTTCTTTTCTTTCTGCTTCCTTATTGTATTGTTCACTAGCCCAATCATTAATCAAAATGTTTTTTCTACTTGATTTAGTTACAGTTCCAAATGTAAAACCGTGTATTTTATCTTTTAAAGTTAAATCTAAAATAGTAAAGTTATAGCCAGTTTTGTTATAAGTAAACCGTTCTTCATTAGTATTAGTGCTAGTATTATTTTCTTTTGATGTAAATTCCGGAGATATTTTTATACCAGTTTTAAGTTCACCTTCTAATGAATAAGCTAAGTTTGTTAGTAGTAGTATTGATACAAATAATCTAGTTTTATTCATTTATCCTCCTTATTTAAATTTTTTAGATTAATTGTATAGTAAATTATTTCATTATGCAACAGTTTACATAAGTTTCAATTATATCAATTTTTAATAAGATCTATTAATATTTTAATGATTAAAATTTAAAATTTTTTCTATTTTTTTATAAAAAAAATTATTTTTATGCAATAATTAAAAAAAGCAATTCAAATGAATCGCTTTTTATAGACCTAAAAATTCTTTTACACTATCAGGTATAAAATCTATATATTTTTCAGGATTTTCTCTTATTTTCGTTGATGATATGTAATATCCTATTCTTTTAGGGTCAACTAAATACGCAGGTGTATTAAGATATTTAGAATAATTTTCAATATCTTGTACTTCATTTGTAAATATACAATCTATTTTTATATTATCTTTATCTAAAGTTTGCCTAACTCTTTCACTCCATTTTTGCCAACCATTAGGATATGACTCTATTCCATCTTCATTTAAAACTTTAACGTATATATTTTTATATCCTTTTAACTCTTTTTCAACAAATAATTTTCTATCTTTAATTGTCATGTTTTTATTTAATTTTGACTCTTCTTGTAATTTTATATCTCTTTTTGTTTCTTCACAAACATAGACATATAGTTTTTTACAATATCTACTCACGTATTTTATAAACGAAATATGACCTTTATGTACAGGAAAAAATTTACCGAAAATACATGCAATTTTATCTTTTTTATCATACATTTTATTTACTATTGTCATTGCATTTTCAAATTCTTCTTTACTAATATTAAGTAAATTTAATTTTTTAAGTAATCCCTTAGTATTAGAATATCCAATTGATAAAACATCCCCTAAAACTGCTCTTTTAATACTTGAATCATCTGTTAAAGTTAAACCGTTATCTATTAAATCTTGCATTGAAAATTTATCTTTTTGATTTTTACTATGTCTAATATTTTTAAAAATATTAAGTATAGCCTCATCAAGCAAATTCTCTACTCCTACATTACCATCTCTAAGGCATAAATTTCTTGATGCATATAGATTAATAATATTGGGTATATTTTTATTTATTTTTTCTCTTATTTTTTCACCTGCAAAATCAGGATCGGTTAATAAGTATATTGTATTATTGTTACTCAAATCTTTTAAATAATCAATTTTTTTCTGATTTGCTCCAGTCATACCGTTTAATACAAAAATATTTGCTGATATAACCCGACTTAGTGCTGTTTTATCATCTTTTCCCTCAACAACAACTATACCATCTACATTAAACAATTGTGTACTCCTCTAATACTTTTAATAAAAATTCCCAAGTTTGGGCTACTGCACTTATACTCATTCTTTCATCAGGCGTATGCGGATTTTTAATATCAGGTCCTATTGAAATTATATCTAATTTATCATTACTTTCATAAAAAATACCACATTCAAGTCCTGCATGTATTGCTTCTATTTTAGGATATTGTCCTGTTTGCTCTTTAAATACTTTTGCAAAATAGTCTCTTATCTTTGAATCTTTTTTATATTCCCAAGGATTTGCAGTATCATCAATAATGCTTTCTCCACCAAATTTATTTCCGTATTCAACAACATAATCACATAAATCATTTTGTTCTTTTAATATAGCACTTCTAACTAAAGTATTAATCATTAAATGACCGTTATTTAATTCTACAACACCTAAATTTAAAGAAGTTTGTATTAGATTTTCTATATCTTTACTTTTTCTGATTACACCTGTTAAATACCCAGATATATATTGCATGAATTTATATGTTGAAGATATTGTCATTTGTTTTTGACCTGTATATTCTATTTTTTCTACAATTACTTGCATTGTACTTTCACTTTCTTTATATTCATAACTAAGTGAATCCATTGCCATTTGTACAATTTCATTTACAGTTTCAAAATTTTCATCACATACTATATGTGCATGTGATTCTCTAGGTATTGTATTATTTTTATTACCACCGTTAAAGTCTATTATATTTACATCTTTTGTTATAGATAATCTTCTTATAATTTCATTTAAAATTTTATTTGCATTTGCCTTATTTTCATTTATATCAGCACCACTATGACCACCACTTAAACCTTTTAGCTCAAGTGAATAAATTTTGTCTTTATTTATTATTTCTTCCATTTCAAAATCAATCATAGTTCTAACTCTTGCACAACCTGCACTACTTACACAAATTGTACCGTATTGTTCACTGTCAACATTTACTAAAATATCCGATTCCAATTTTGATACATCAAAAAATATAGCTCCAGACATACCTACCTCTTCATCAGTAGTTAAAAGTATCTCAAGCTTTGGATGCTTAATTTCGTTAGATTCTAATATTGAAAGTACCATAGCAACACATATTCCATTATCAGCACCTAAAGTTGTTCCATCTGCAACTAAAAATCCATCTTTAACAAGTATTTTAATTTCATCTTTTTCAAAATCAAATTCTACGTCTTTATTTTTTTCGCAAACCATATCCATATGTCCTTGAAGTGCAATTGGTTTATATTTTTTATATCCCTTAGTTGCTTCTTTTCTTATTAAAATATTGTATTTCTCATCTTGATAAACATAAAGATTGTGATCTTTTGCAAATTTAACTAAATAATCACTTATTTCTTTTTCATTACCTGAGCCTCTAGGTATTTTTGATATTTCACGAAAATAGTGAAATACTCTTTCTGGATATAACTTTTCTAATTCCATATAAATACTCTCCTTTTACAATATATTTTCTAATAACTCTTCCAAATAACGTCTATCTTCTTGACTTAAATCAACGTTATTTTTAAGCTTTTTAAGTATAGGATCATTACTTCCAACTAGGCTTTTGTCTAATATTTTTATAATTAATTTTCTATAGTAGTCCATATCTCTCCTTTATAAATTTAAAAATATAGGTTTATGATTAGCATATTTTAAAAATTTTTCAAAATCGTAAAATTGTATATTAAGGGTAATTGTGTTTATAAACGGATGAAAACCAACTGTTGTATTTGTATCTATTTGAGTATCAATAATTACATTAATAATATTTTCAGTATCATATATTAAACCAAATGGAGTTACAACACCCGGTTTACAATGCAAACATTGTTCTAATACTTTTTCGCTTGCAAATGATAATCTTTTTTCATTCAATAATTCTGCTAAATTAGTTAAATTCACAGATTTTTCATCGTGTAGTATAACAAGATATATTTTATTACTACTTTTAGCTTTTAATACTAAATTTTTAACTTGTTGTCCTTTTAATTTCGGTGCATTTTTTACAGAAGTTATAGGTTCATGTTCTAACTTTTCATATTCAATCTTTAAAGCTTTAAGTAAATCATATATCATTTTTTCCATAACTTTACCTCTTTATTATTTATATTAAATTATAACATATGAAAACGGAAAAAAAGTAAATTTATCTAAACTTTTAATTTATAATATAAATTTATTATAAAAAATAACGGCTTTAAAAGTCAATAAATTAAGTTTTTTTATTATATAATAAAAATTATAATATCTAATTTAATTTTTATTGTATTGACTTTATAACATCATAGATTTTTTCTTGTATGCAATTATAAAATTTAAAAAAAATGAGCTATATTTAATAAAGCTCATTTTTATAAGCTCAACTATTGTTGAGTTTGAATTATTTCTATAATAATTACTATTTTTTTCTTTTTCTTATTTTACTAGAGCTTGTGCCAATTTATCTATTCAACTGTTACTGATTTTGCCAAGTTTCTTGGTTTATCAACATCATTTCCATTTAATATTGAAGCATAATAAGCCATTAATTGTGTAGGAATTATACTTAATATTGGCATAAATAAATCAATTGTATCTGGTATAATAATTACTTCATCTGAAATATTATAAATATTTGTATAATTTTCTTTAATTATAGAAATAGTGTCTGCTTTTCTTGCCTTAACTTCTTGTATATTTGAAAATATTTTATCTACTAAATTTTCCTGAGTTGCTATTGTAATAACAGGAATATCTTTTTCTATTAAGGCTATCGTACCATGTTTTAATTCTCCAGCAGCAAAAGCTTCTGTAAATATATATGAAATCTCCTTTAATTTTAAAGCTGCTTCCATTGCACTCATATAGTCAATGCCACGACCTAAATAAAAAACAGCTTTACTATCTTTTATTCTATTTGTTATTTTTTTAAATTTATCTTTTTCACTTAATATTTTTTCTATTTTACTTGGTAAAGTTAATAATTCATTTAATAGTTCTTTATACTCTTTTATATCTAAATTCTCATTTTTATATCCAAAATCCATAGCTATTAAATACATAGCAACCAATTGCGTTATATATGCTTTTGTTGAAGCTACTGCAATTTCAGGTCCTGCCCAAGTATAAAATACATAATCTGATTCTCTTGCAATTGATGAACCAACCACATTTGTTATAGAAAAAATCTTGGCTCCCATTTGTTTAGCTTGTCTAAGTGCAGCAAGTGTATCTGCTGTTTCTCCAGACTGACTTACAATTATTACAAGAGTTTTTTCATCTATAAACTGACAGTTATATCTAAATTCAGAAGCTATCTCAGTATAAACGGGTATTTTCGCTAGTTTTTCAACAGCATATTTGCCTATACACCCTGCATTATACGCAGTTCCACAAGCCACAATATATATTTTATTAATATTTTTTAAGTATTCTTTAGATATTTGTATATTTGATATATCAACAGTCCCTTGCTCATTTAATTTTCTTTTAATTGTATTTTCAACTGCTTGAGGTTGTTCAAATATTTCCTTTAACATAAAATGTGGATATCCATTTTTATTTGCAGCTTGTACATCTAAATCTAAATGACATAACTCCCTTTTTATTTCACATAAATTTTCATTAAATATACTTATATTATCCTTAGTTAAAACTACAATTTCTCCATTTTCAATAAAATAAACATCTTTTGTGTGCTCTAAAATTGCTGATATATCAGATGAAATAAAATTTTCTTCATAACCTTTACCAACTATTAATGCTCCTTCATTTCTTACTGCGATTAATGTATCCGGATCATTTTTTGAGATTATTCCAAGTACATATGCTCCCTTTAAATGCTTTTTTATTTCATATACAGTTTCTAATAAACTATCTTTTTTATAATAAGACAATAAATGAACTATTACTTCAGTATCTGTACATGAAATAAAATGATATCCTTTTTTTTCTAACATTTCTTTTAAATCAGTATAATTTTCAATTATTCCATTATGAACAACCGCAAATTCTCCTTTTTCATCAACATGAGGGTGTGCATTTATATCAGAAGGTTCACCATGAGTTGCCCATCTTGTATGACCTATTGCAATATTTCCAAGAAGTTGAGATTTACTAAGTTCATTTTTTAATACTTGTATTCTTCCTTTTTTCTTTTTAACATTAATTTTTCCATTATAAATAGTTGCAATTCCTGATGAATCATAACCTCTATACTCTAATTTTTCTAAACCATTCAACACAAATTGTGTTGCATTTTTATTTCCAATGTACCCTACTATTCCGCACATAAAAAAAGCCTCCTATATTTTTAGTAGCAAAAATTAAGGTTTTATACCTTTTTGCCTTCTATTATACAGAGAGTCACTGAAATAATTTTATTACAAAATTTCTTTTGTTTTTTGTATATTCCTTAGGCTGTGAAACCTTTGAGACATCCGCCGAATTTTCGATAATCTCACTCCTCGTCAACCATAAAAGGTTCTGGCGCTTCACTAATATTTTTCTCTCTTGTCATATGATAGTAACATAACATATCGCTATTTTGCAATAAAAACACTATTTTTTTATTTAACAAAAAAGCACTAAAAATAATTTCAGTGCTAATTAAATAACTATATTCTATACTCAAAATATGTAACATTGTCAACTAAATACTTAACTTTTGTATTCTCTTTAGGATTAATAATCATACCATGTTTTATTTTAAAATAATTTAACATTGCATAATCTCCATCACTATCTCCAGCTATTAAAACAGGATGTTCTTTTTTACCTAAAGATTTTATACTTTCTATTTTGCCAACTCCTCTTGTTACTATACCCGTTTCTTCATAGATATATTTATTGTTATTATCCATTTTTAAATTTACTGCTCTAACATTTTCTCTTGGAATACCATAAATATCTGCTGCTACATTTACCATATCTTTTTGTGATGCAGAACATATATATATTTCAATATTATTTTCTCTTAATAAATTAAAAAGATTTTCCATTTCAATTCTTTTTGTTAAATCATTAGGATAAGCTTTTATACTCTTTTTAGTTAAATTATATACTTCATCACTTGTCATACCTTCTATAAGAAGCAAACTAATATCTTTTTCATATTTTGAATATATTTTATCTGAAAGAGCTATAAAATTAGTTTTCATATCTAAATTTAAGATACCTTCTTCTAAATCAGGATACATCAAAAGTAATTTTTGTTTTATTTCTTCAGGAGTTAAAATATATTCATCATACTCTAATTGATATTTAACTGTAATTCTTCCTACATCACCATTTATTATTGTCTCATCACAATCAAATACAGCATATGCTCCATCTTCTTTTATTTTTTCTATAATATTTGTCATAAGCTTTTTAAAACCTCTAATTTATCACTAAATTCTTTAAGTGCTTTTTCAAATACTTCACTTGTATTAACATCAAGTCCTGCTGTTTTTAATATTTCAATTGAATTTGCACTACTTCCTGATTTTAGATAATTAATATATCTTTTAACAGCTTCTTCTTTATTTTCCAATATATCTTTTGCAAAAGCACAAGCACAGCTAAATCCTGTTGCATATTGATATACATAAAAATTATAGTAAAAATGCGGTATTCTCGCCCACTCTATAGAAATAAACTCATCAGTAACAACATTTTCTCCATAATACTTTTTATTTATTTCATAGTATTCCTTACATAGTCTGTCTTTAGTTAGTACTTAGCCTTTTTGTTCTAAATTATGGATTAAATCTTCAAACTCAGCAAATTGTGTTTGTCTAAATACTGTACCTCTAAATCCATCTAAATATTCGTTTAATATATAGTTTGTTACTTCTTTATTATCTTTATATTTTTCTAATAAATATTGTGTTAATAAATTTTCATTAGTCGTCGATGCTATTTCAGCTAAAAACATAGTATATGAACCATATACATACGGTTGTGTATGTCTTGTATAATATGAGTGTATACTATGTCCTATTTCATGTGCTAGAGTATATACAGAATCTATATTATTTTGCCAACTCATTAAAATATGGGGTCTTGTCGTATAACTTCCACTTGAATATGCTCCACCAGCTTTACCTTTATTAGGCATAAAATCTATCCAATTTTCATCATAACATTTTTGTACTATATCAAGATACTCTTGACCTAATGGTTTTAGAGCTTCTAATACTAGTTTTTTTCCTTCTTCTACACTAAATTTAAGATTAATGTTTTTAGATATACTCTTGTACATATCATACATATACAGTTTGTCATAACCCAATACTTTTGCTTTATAATTCATGTATTCATGCAATTTATTTAAATTTTTATTTATTACTTCAATTAAGTTATCATATATATTTTTTTCAATAAAATTTGAACTCATGGAAGCTTGTCTTGCACTATCATATTTTTTAATTCTTGCAAGTACATTATTAACTTTTACATTTGTTGATAAGGTTTTTGCAAATGTGTTTCCGTATTTATGATATTCATTATAGTAAGCTTCATATATTCTTCTTCTTTTTTCCCTATCCTCTATATCAGCAAGTATTGAAGTAAAACTTTCATTACCTATTTTTTCACCATCAACATTAGGAAAATTCATGTCTGCATGACAAAGTGTATTAAATGTTTCATATCCTGAATTTAAAATTTCACCAAGATTTGAAACTAACTTTTCATCAGATTTAGATAATGTATGTTCTTTTAACGAAAAAATTTCATTAAAATAATGTATATATATTTCAAGCTCTTTATCTGAATTTAAATATTCTAAAATTTTACCAGAATTTTTAAGATATTCTGTTGTCACATATGATAATACTTCATTTTTGTTTGTTATAATCGAAACAGCTTTAGAATACATTTCCTGATAAAATGAATTTGTTGTATCTTCATCATGTTTTAAATGTGAATACACATAAATTTTATCAATAAGTGTTGAAATTTCTTCAAAATCTGTTAAAAAATTTTTAAAATTTTGAATACTATCTGTGATTTTTCCCTCATATGCTTTCATTTTATCAAGCATTAATAAAGCTTTTCTATTAAATTATCATTTTCGTATATATACTTTAAATCCCATGTATTTTCTTTTATATCTTTCCTATCAATTACCATATATTTTCCTATTCTTCCTCAACAACTATCTCACTATCAGTAAATTGAATATTTTCAGCATAATATTTACCATTAAAATCATTCAAAGGTTTTACTGTCAATATATTTAAAACAAGATTTGTAATAACTTGACTTACTTTTTGCTCTTCAACGTATCCATTATCTCTAATAATATCTATTATTTTTGCATCTTTAGCATAAACAATATTATTTTCAGTTTTAACATCTGATACAATTGTCATAATTCCTTTATTACTTGTTCTTAAACTACCTAATTCTGAATATATATATTCAATTTTAGTGTATGTTTTACCATTTTTTACTTCTGTATTTAAATTTTTCAAACTAATATTTGAAAATTCTGAATTTTTAACTGTTTTTGCTGATATAGAACAAGATAAAAGGAATAAAAATATTACAAATACACTTAATAGTTTTTTCATTTTTTCTCCATTATTGTCTTAATATTGCTCCAAAATCCTTACTTAATTTTTCTTTAATTTTTTCAAGTACAGCATTTATATCTTTTTCTTCAAGAGTTTTATTTGCATCTCTCATAAGTATTGATATTGCAAAACTCTTATAACCTAATTCAACTCCTATACCTCTATATATGTCAAATAATTCAACTTTTTGTACTATTGGATCAATTTTTTCAACTGCTTTTAGTACATCTCCAATTAAAACTTCTTCCCTTGCAACTAAAGCTAAATCTCTTGTTGTTGATTGATATTTACTAAGAGTCTTATATTTTATTGCATTTTTTATGTATTTTGATAATTTTAAAATATTAACTTCCAAATACATTACTGCTTTATTTTCAAGTCCAAAATTTTCTTGTATATCAGGGTGTATTTCTCCAAAACTTGCTAACTTTTCTTTGCCTATAAAAATATCAGCAGATCTTCCAGGGTGTAATTTATTACTTTCAGATCTAAATAATCTATATGAATTAATTCCAAGTTTTTCAAATATTTTTTCAAAAATACCTTTAATATCATAAAAATCGTAACTAGTTCCCTTATCATAGATATTCTTATCAGTTGCTCCTGCAAGAACTACTGCTAGATTTTCAGTTTCAGTAATTTTATCATTTAATTTTTCAAAAACTTTACTAACTTCAAAAAATCTAATATTTGTAAAACTTTTATTAAAATTATCCTTAACATTTTTTAAAAGACTGTACATTAAATTTGATCTCATAATTGCAAAATCTTCTGTAATAGGATTTTCTATTTCAATAATATTCGTTTCATCTATTTCTGTTTTTATAAGTTCTAATGCTTTTTTAGGTATAAAACTATAATTAATGACTTCTCTTAATCCTAAATTTGAACATATTTCTTTTATAATATAATTCAATTTTGTTGTATCTACCACTCTATTTTTATTAATATCTAATCTAGGTAATACATTTTCTATGTTATCAAAACCGTACATTCTTATTATTTCTTCAAAATAATCTTGTTCATTTACTAAATCTGCTCTAAAACTTGGTGCAATAAGCTCTAAATTATCTCCTAAATCAACTACCTTAATTTCAAGATTTTCTAATATTTTTATTACAGTTGATTTATCAATTACTTTTCCGACAAATCTATATAGTCTTTCTAAATTTAATGTTGAAACCAAAGCTTTGTCAATAATTTTAACATCTTCTTTTATACTATAAAGTATTTGTCCTCCTGCAACTTCTTGTATTACATTTGCAAGTCTATTTACCACATTATGTAAATTAGAACTATCTACTCTTCTTTCAAATCTATATGATGATTCTGAAATTATTGTATATTTTCTTGATGTTTTTCTAATGTTTTGTGAATTAAAATGTGCAACTTCTAATAAAATATTTTTTGTATTGTCATCTACACAAGTATTAAGTCCACCCATAACACCTGCAAGTGCTACTGCTTTACCATTTGCTTTAATTACAATATCTTGGTTATCTAATTCCAATTCTTGATTATCTAAAGTAATAAACTTTTCTTTATATGTTGCAGTATCTACTTCAATACTATTAGAACTTAATTTATCTAAATCAAATATATGATTTGGTTGATTTTGTTCTAACATAACAAAATTAGAAGCATCAACTATATTATTAATACTTTTCATACCTAATGACTCAAGTTTATCTTTTAACCATTTTGGTGAAGGTCCAACTTTTACATTTTCAATTATTCTTGCAACATATCTTTTTGATAATTTTTCATCATTTATTTTTACATCTATATTATTTGCTTTAGTACTTTCTTCTTTTATTTTACAACTTGGATTTTTAACTTTAATCCCATAATATGCACCAAGTTCTCTTGCAATTCCTATATATGATAAACAATCCGGTCTATTAGGAGTTATTTCAAGCTCAAAAATTATGTCATCTTTACCTAAAAGTTTATTAAGTGATACTCCTATAGGGGTATCTTGTGGAAATATTATTATTCCATTATGTTCTTCTCCAAGTCCTAGTTCTTTTTGAGAACATAACATCCCATTTGATTCAACACCTCTAATTTTTCCTTTTTTTATTTCAAAATCAGGAGAAAGTTTAGTACCCACTTGTGCAAGAGCTACAATGTCCCCATTTTTATGATTACTTGCACCACAAACTACTTGTAATATTTCTTTGCCATTATCCACTTTACAAACAGTTAAGTGATCTGAATCTTCATGCATTTTATATTCAACAATTTTAGCTGTAACAACCTTATCAAGATATTCGTATTTATTTTCTATTTTTTCTACTTCTTGACCTATCATGGTTAAGGCATTTTCTAATTCTTTTATACTTTTATTTTTTATGTCAACGTACTCGTTTAACCAATTAAGTGAAATTAACATTTTTTATTGTATCCTTTCCATTAAAATTGCTCTAAAAATCTAATATCATTTTCATAAAATGCTCTTAAATCATCAATACCATATTTTAACATTGTTATTCTTTCAATTCCCATTCCAAAAGCAAATCCTTGATATTTCGTAGAATCTATGTTAGCTGCTTCAAGCACTTTGTTATTTACCATACCACTACCTAATATTTCAAGCCAACCTGTGTTTTTGCAAAGTCTACAACCAGAACCCTTACACATAGCACATTCAACGTCCATTTCAGCAGAAGGTTCAGTAAACGGAAAAAAGTGAGGTCTAAATCTTACTTTTCTATCAGAACCAAATATTCTTTTTACTATTAATTCTAACATAGCCTTAAAGTTTGAAAAAGAAACATCTTCTCCTATCATAAGTCCTTCTATTTGATGAAACATAGGTGTATGCGATATATCATAATCAGGTCTATATACTTTCCCTAACGAAACCATCCTAAATGGAGGTTTATGTTCTAGCATATATCTAATTTGCATTGGTGATGTTTGTGTTCTTAATAATGTATCATCAGTGATATAGAAAGTATCTGTTTTGTCTCTTGATGGATGTGTCTTAGGTATATTAAGTGCATCAAAATTATACTTAACCAACTCTATCTCAGGACCATCTACTATATCAAATCCCATTTCAGAAACTATATCTTTTAATTCTTTCATTGTCTTTGTTATTGGGTGCATACTTCCTGTTTGTTGTATTCTACCTGGTAAAGAAACATCTATAGTTTCATTTTTTATTCTATTTTGTTTAATTTCTTCTTTTATTTTACATAAAGTTACCTCAATTAATTCTTCAACATTTGAACGGGCTTCATTTATTAGTTTTCCTAAAACTTTTCTTTCATCAGGTGTTATATTCGCCATTTCCTTCATTAAATTGGTAAATTCACCTTTTTTTCCAAAAGCTTTTACTTTTATTTCGTTTAATTCATTAATATCAACTACATTTTTTAACTTTTCAGAAAAAAAGTCTTTTAGTTGTTTTAACTTATTTTCCATTCCAAACCTCTCAATTAATTTTGTTTAGTTTCCACATTTTAATAAATTCTTTTAGTTCCTTTTCATTTTGTGCATATCTAACACCATTCATATTATTTGTTCCACTTATGCCAATAACATCTTTTTTTGAATTTACAAATACATTTCCAATATAGATTGTATTGTATACATATTCTGTATCTTTTGATAACATTTTTGTAATATTATATGGTAAGTACTGTATTTTAAGTTTTTGAACAAATACTATGTCTAAATTTTTGTTTTCATCTAATAAATAATAAAGACCGGTATGTTCATCCTTGGTAGATTTTGTTAAATATCTAGTGTCGTATTTTCTAAGATAATGCTCTAATTTTTTTTCAATTAAATCTTCTTTTTTCTTTATTAAAATTGGTTTATCAATTAATTTAACATACTTTGAAAGTTTATTTATTTTTATACCAAGTTCATTTGCTTTTTCTAAATCATAAGATGCTTCAATTTTTAAGTTTTCTTTTCCTTCTAAAGTTTTCTTTGAATTTTCAATATCAAATGTTAAACCTTCTTCAAGAAAATTTCTTAAAAATGGATCAATATACTTGGTTTCAATTTTTTTATAATTTACATATGCTTTTGATTTAATTTCTCCTTTATCATCTAATGTGTAACCAAAAACAAAATAATTAAAAGGATTAATAATATTTGCATTTCTTATTACATAATAATTATATATACCTAAATTTGCTAAACATATTATTGTTGAATTTAAAACCAGTAAACTTAGATATTTTGAACTAGCCTTATCTGTTTTTAAAATTGTTTCATAAAAATTGCAAACAAATGCTACAAAAGTTATAGCTAAACTTAAAATAAGTACGATATATATTATATATCCCAAATCTTTTATATATTGTAATTTTGCCATAAGATAAATAGCCTTTGAAAAATCACTGCTATATAGCCTATTATTAATGCTTTTTATTGCATAAAATATATCCTTTGTAATAAACAACAAATAACAAGAAAATAGTATTGAAGATATTGCTGTTACTGAACTAAATTGCATAAGTTTAGACATTTCTTTTGAAACTATTCTAAATATTACAAGTATAGCAAAACTTATTATTAGGATAAATATAAAAGCTCTATAAATTGTACCTAATGTTTCTATTGCCTTTAAATCCTTTTCTTGATTAATTAATTGCATTATTATATCTACAAAACCATAATTTGATGATGTATTATGTAAATATCTATATACCGCATCAGCAATTTTTGCAACTGTTATAAATCCTATCAAAAAGCAAAAACCTAATAACCAAGTCATAACTGTTTCAATAATTTTTGTCACTTTAAATTGTTGTTTATCAAGATTAATATTGTGTTCCATTTTAGTTCCCCTTTATCCTATGAATATTGGATTTGTAGAATCTTCAATAACTTTTAGTCCTGTTTGACCCGTTAATCTTTCTAATAAGTAAGAATAACTAAGACCTCCCATAACTATCATATCATAAGGTTTAGCAAAATCCTTTATTATTTGTGCTTCATTATCTCCAGTTTTATCTATTATATTACATATATTTCCAAATCTTTCAGTAAGTCTGTTTTTATCTTCAACATTTACTCTTAATACATCTATATTGCTTTCTCCAAATAAATGAAAATATGCAAAAATACTTCTATTTACTTTGAAACCACCATCATTTAACATTAATATTTTATCGAATTTGTATTCTCTATCTTCTTTACTTATTATTATTAACGGTTTATATGCTGTTTTTAATAATTCTTGCATTCCATAACTAAGTTTTTCATTTTTAACTACTATCAAGGCATCATATGCTTTTAATTCTTCTAATATAACTTCGCAAGTTTCACCTTCAACACTATATACTTTATCAAAATTACCAAAAGCTTTTTCTTTTATACCTTCATATATTTTTGCTTCCAAATTTTTGTATTCATTAACTAACATAGATGTTGAACCATGTATAGATATTCCGTCTATACTTGTTGGAAAAATTTCATATTTCATAATATCTTTTACATATACAGCATAAGTTAATGCAGATTCAAATTTTTCTTTCATTGATTTAGAAAACTTTATAGCATAATTTACTTCATGTTCATCTGTTAATAAAAATAGAAATTTTTTATTAGTCATTATTTTCATCTCCTTCAGTTGATAATGCAACAGAAGTTACAAGATCCTCGTTTCTGACATTCATAACTCTAACACCTGATGTTGCTCTACTATAATTTGATATTGAAGATATAGAAGTTCTTATTAATGTTCCATCTTTAGTTATAACCATAATTTCTTTATCTTCTTCTCTATTTATTATTAAAGAAGCTACAACATCTCCTGTTTTACTTGCAATTTTGAAATTCTTTATTCCTGAACCGCCTCTTTTTTGCAATTTATATTCACTTAGTGCTGTAGTTTTTCCATATCCTTCTTGAGAAATAGTTAATACTTCTAATTTTTCTTTATCTTTTACAGAATCTATTATGCAAGCTGAAGCAACGCTATCATTTTTATGAAGTTTTATAGCTTTTACTCCTCTTGTATTTCTTCCCATACTTCTTACATCTGCTTCACTTATTCTAACTGAATTTCCTTTTTTTGTAGCAATAAATATTTCATCTTTATTTCCTTCACTTAGATTTACAAAAACTAGCTCATCGTCATCATCTAATTTAGTTGCGATAAGTCCTGATTTATTAATGTTTAGGAAATATTCAAGTTTACATTTTTTAGCAATTCCATTTTTTGTTAAGAAGAATAATTCTGCATCTTTTGAAGCTCCTGCAATATTTAATATTGCACTTACACTTTCACCTTCTACAAGGTTTATTATATTACTCATTAATTTTCCTCTAGCAGTTTTACTTGCTTCAGGAATTTCATAAACTTTAAGACTATATGCCTTACCTTTATCTGTGAAAATAAGGAGTTTATCTAAAGTTTTAACAGTGTATATATTTTGAACTTCATCATTTTCAACTGTGTTTGTAGAATTTACTCCTACTCCACCTCTTTTTTGAAGTTTATATGTTGCTACTTGTGTTCTTTTTACATAACCTTTATTTGTTATTGTTACAACAACATCTTCTTCTTTAATTAAATCTTCTATGTCTATTTCTGTTCTTATATTTTGAATTTGAGTTCTTCTCTTATCTGAATAATTCGTTTTAAGTTCAATTACTTCTGTTTTTATTATTGAGTATTTCTTTTCTTCACTTTCTAAAATCGCTTGAAGATTTTCAATTAATGCAATTATTTCGTTATATTCTTGTTCTATTTTATCTCTTTCAAGACCTGTAAGTCTTTGTAAACGCATATCAAGTATTGCTCTTGCTTGTATTTCAGTAAATCCATAAAGTTCTATAAGTTTTTCACGTGCCTCATTTGCATCTTTCGAAGCTTTTATTAAGTTTATTATTTCATCAATATTATCAAGAGCTATTCTAAATCCTTCTAATATATGTGCTCTTCTTTTTGCTTTATCAAGATCATATTGAGTTCTTCTTGTAATAACTTCTAATCTATGTTCTAAGTATTTTGATAAAATTTGTTTTAAATTTAAAACTCTTGGTATATTTTTTACAAGAGCAAGCATTATTACTCCAAAAGTTGTTTCTAAATCTGTATATTTATATAATCTATTTAAAATTAGTTCAGGTTCTTCTCCCTTTTTAATTTCTATTACTATTCTTATACCTTCTCTATCAGATTCATCTCTTAAATCTGTTATACCTACTATTTTCTTTTCTCTTGCAAGTTCAGCAATTTTCTCAATAAGTTTTGCTTTATTCACTTGATATGGTATCTCACTGACAATTATACTTTGTTTTCCAGATTTACTTGTTACTATATCAGCTTTACCCATAACTTTTATTTTACCACGACCTGTTTTATAGGCGTCATAAATTCCCTGTTTACCATTTATTATTGCTCCTGTTGGAAAATCAGGTCCTTTTATATGTGTCATAAGTTCTTCTATACTTGTATCAGGATTATCAATTAATGCAATTATACCATCACATAATTCCGCAAGATTATGAGGTGGTATATTAGTTGCCATTCCTACTGCTATTCCTGTTGTTCCGTTTAATAATAAGTTAGGTAATTTTGCAGGTAATACTTCAGGTTCATCTAAACTTTCATCAAAGTTTTTTCTAAAATTAATTGTGTCTTTATTTATATCTTCCAACAATTCATTTGTAACTTTTGACATTCTTGCTTCTGTATATCTCATTGCCGCAGCTGAATCTCCGTCAATCGACCCAAAATTTCCATGCCCATCAATTAACATATATCTTGTATTAAATTCTTGTGCCATTCTTACCATTGAGTTGTATACTGCTGTATCTCCGTGAGGGTGATACTTACCTAAAACTTCTCCAACGATTCTTGCTGATTTTTTAAATGGTTTATCACTTGTCATTCCTAATTCATTCATAGCAAATAAAATTCTTCTATGCACAGGTTTTAAACCATCTCTAACATCTGGTAATGCACGACTTACAATTACACTCATTGAATAATCAAGATATGAAGCTTTTATTTCATCTTCAATATATACCGGGATTTCTTTTTCATTATTCTTGGTGCTCATTATCTCTTTTATTAATTCACTGTCTTCTATATTTTCATTATTATCAATAATTTTATCTGACATTTATCTTCTCCTTAAATATCCAAGTTTCTTACATAATTCGCGTGTTCTTCAATAAATTGTCTTCTAGGTTCAACCTTATCTCCCATAAGCACATTAAACATTTTATCTGCATAACTCGCATCTTCTAAAGTAACTTTAAGTAATGTTCTTGTTGCAGGATCCATAGTTGTTTCCCACAATTGTTCAGGATTCATCTCTCCAAGTCCTTTATATCTTTGTATTGCATATCTTCTATTTTCTTTTTCTAAAACTTGTGTTACATTTCTTAATTCATCATCTGAATATGCATATTTTATACTCTTTCCTACTTGTATTTTATATAAAGGTGGTTGAGCTATATACACGTGTCCATCATTTATTAATTCTCTTAAATATCTAAAGAAAAAAGTAAGCATTAATGTTCTAATATGAGCCCCGTCTACGTCGGCATCTGTCATTATTATTATTTTTCCATAGTTTAATTTTTCAATATCAAATTTATCTCCAATGTTTGTACCAAAAGCTGTTATCATTGATTTTATTTCTGCATTTTCTAATATTTTATGCATTCCTGCTTTTTCAACATTAAGTATTTTACCTCTAAGCGGTAATATTGCTTGAAACTTTCTGTCTCTTCCTTGTTTTGCAGAACCTCCCGCAGAATCTCCCTCAACTATATAAATTTCACATTCATCAGGTATTTTTGATGAACAATCTGCAAGTTTTCCAGGTAATGGGCTTATTTCCAATCCATTTTTTTTAAGTATCATAGATCTTGCTTGTTTTGCAGCCTCTCTTGCTTTTTTACTAAGAAGCATTTTTTCAATCATAAGTTGTGCTTCTTTTGGATGATCTTCAAGATACATTTTAAGCTTACTTGAAACTACGCTTGATACAGCAGATGTAGCTTCACTACTTCCAAGTTTTGATTTTGTTTGACTTTCAAATTGTGGTTCAGGGAATTTTATATTTATAATTGAAACAAGTCCTTCTCTAACATCTGAACCTTGTAAATTTTCATCTTTTTTATCTTTTACTAAATTTAATTGTTTAGCAATATCATTCATAGTTCTTGTAAGCGATGTTCTAAACCCTTGAACATGAGTTCCACCATCATATGTATTTATATTGTTTACAAATGAATATTCAACTGTTGCTTGTGAATTTTTATAAGTCATTGCAATTTCAACTTCAACAAATTTAGCGTTTATTTCATTTCCATTTTCATCAATTGTCTTATCTGATATCATTACTCTATCATTCATATAAATTACTGGTGAAACCGCTTTCTCATCTTCGACTAATTCATTAACAAAGTCTTTTATACCACCATCATAGTAATATTCTTCTTTTTTTACACTTTCGTCATCTCTTTCATCTGTTAAAATAATTTTAAGACCTGTATTTAAATAAGCAAGCTCTCTTAATCTTGACTCTAAAATACTATATTCAAATAATATACTTTCAAATATATCTTCATCTGGTCTAAATTTTATAGTCGTTCCATGTTCATTTTCATTTGCAACTCCTATTTGTTCACATTCACTTATAGCCTTACCTTTTGAAAAGTTTTGTCTTACAACTTTACCATCTCTTGTAACAGTAACAATTAAATCTGTTGATAACGCATTAACAACAGATATACCTACACCATGAAGTCCTCCTGAATAAGTATAGTTTTTATCACTAAACTTACCTCCCGCATGTAGTATTGTTAAAACTACTTCAATTGTTGATTTACCTGTTTTGTGCATATCTATTGGTATTCCACGTCCATTATCTATAACTTCAATATAATTGTCGGGTAACATTCTTATTTTTATAGTATTACAGTATCCTGCTAATGCTTCATCAATACTATTGTCTACAATTTCCCATATTAAATGATGTAAACCTCTAGATGATGTTGTTCCTATATACATTCCAGGTCTTTTTCTAACAGCCTCTAATCCTTCTAAAACCGTTATGTCATCTGATCCATATTTTTTTTCTGACATTTATCTTCTCCTAATCATTTTTATAAGTTATTATAGCATTTTCAGGCTTTTTTTTCCAGTCTTTTTATGATATAATCAGCTTAAAAAGGGGGTTATGATGAAAGAAATTTTTAATAGAAGAAGTATAAGAGAATTTACAAATGAAAAAATTGATGAAAATATTATAAAGGAAATATTACGTGCAGGAATTGCAGCCCCATCAGCCCATAAAAAAGAACCACGTAAATTTTATGTTATTGAAAACAAAGAAATATTATCACAATTTTTCCAAAAACATCCCTATGCAAGAGCACTTGAAACAGCAACATTAGCTATACTTGTCTGTGGAGACAAACAAAAAGACACAAACTTAACATTTTTAATCCAAGATTGCAGTGCTTCATTACAAAACATGGCACTTATGGCAACACATTATGATTTAGGTTCTGTATGGATGGGTATTCTTGATAATGAAAATGCTGAAAGTATAACAAGAGAAATAATAAATTTACCAGAAAACTTAATTCCTATTTCTATTATGGCTTTTGGTCATAAAGCAATCAGCCTAAGACCTCATATTTCATACAAGGAAGAAATGGTTGAATGGATTAAATAAAGAATAATAAAATCTGAAAATATATTATCAAATCATTATCTTTTATTTGATATATTTTTCTTTTTTAAACTATAAAACCTAGTATTTATCTAGGTTTTTCAAATTTTAAATTAAATATTAAAAATTTTTGTTGACAAATAATTTATTTTTTGATATTATTAGTTTTGTCGTTAGACGACACAAAGTATGGGCCCTTCGTCTAGTGGTCAGGACATCGGGTTTTCATCCCGGCAACAGGAGTTCGATTCTCCTAGGGCCTACCATACTTACCCATGGTCGCATAGCTCAGTTGGGAGAGCACCTGCCTTACAAGCAGGGGGTCACTGGTTCGAGCCCAGTTGTGACCACCATGTGCGGAGGTGTAGCTCAGTTGGTTAGAGTGCTTGCCTGTCACGCAAGATGTCGCGAGTTCGAGTCTCGTCACTTCCGCCATTTTATTTGCCGCTTTAGCTCATCTGGTAGAGCAACTGACTTGTAATCAGTAGGTGGCTGGTTCGACTCCGGCAAGCGGCACCACTTTATATTTTTTTGGCGAGATACCCGAGTGGCCAAAGGGAGCAGACTGTAAATCTGCCGGCTCAGCCTTCGAAGGTTCGAATCCTTCTCTCGCCACCACTTTTTTTTTAATCGGAGGATTTAAAATGGTTAGAAAATTAAAAAGTTCAACTTCTTCTAATAGTCAAGTTGATATTATTAAAAGAGCTAAACAAATGCAAGAAGCAATGCTGGAAATTCAAGAAGGATTAAAAGATAAATTCGTTGAAACTTCTGTTGCTGGTGGGCAAATATCTATAAAAGTTAATGGTCAAAAGGAAATTGTAGATCTTAAAATAGGAATGGATATAATAAACGAAGCTTGCGAAGAAAAAGATTCAACTGAATTATCAAGTTTAATTCTTTCTGCTGTAAATGAGGCTTTAACTAAAGCTGAAGAAATGGCAGAAAAAGAAATGGAAACTGTTACAGGTGGAGTTAAAATTCCAGGTTTATTTTAAATAACTATTGACAAATTAGCTTATTTGCATTATAATCTTTTTTGTCATTGATGGGCTGTAGCCAAGCGGTAAGGCAGTGGACTTTGACTCCACCATGCGTTGGTTCGAATCCAGCCAGCCCAACCATATTTGAAGCGTAGCTTCTTTTTTTTTGCTTTTTTTATATTTCAAAGTATAATTAGTTGCTTAAAAATATTTAGGAGGAAAAATTATGAAGAATTTTATCAAACTTTTATTAGTAATCTCGATTGCTAGTTTATCATTTTCATATGGTCCAAAAGTGCCATATACTCACACAGGATTTTATTCTACTGAACAAACACAAAAAGCTGTACATTTTGTTTCTGTTGAAGATATAAAGAAAAGTCTTGAAGATACCAAACCTATAAATGTTAGTTTTGATATTGATGATACTTTATTATTTTCTAGCCAATATTTCCAATATGGAAGTCAACATTATCAGATTCCTAACCATCCTAAAGGTCAAATAAGCTATTTATATAATCAAAAATATTGGGATTATGTAGCTCAACAAGGCGATGAACATTCAATACCTAAAAAATCTACTATGAAGATAATTAAAATGCATTTAGATAGAGGAGATAAAATTTTCTTCATTACAGGTAGAACAGGACATTCAAAACAAAAGAATTATACTTCTACAAAATTATCAAAAACATTACAAAGATATTTCAATATCCCATATGAAGTTTACGTTAATTATACAGGTGACACTCCTATGCCAGGATTTAAATATGATAAATCATATTATATAAAAAAACATAATGTTTCTATTCATTATGGAGACTCTGATGACGATATATTAGCTGCTAGAGAAGTTGGCATTCGTGGCATACGTGTACAAAGACCTTATAATTCAACTAATCCACAAAAAATGAACGGTGGATATGGAGAAGAAGTTGTAATTAATTCAGCTTGGTAATAATGAGGAGGTACAATGAAAGAATTATTAATATTTATATATATTTTTTTCACATTTAATTTATTTTCAAATACTAATTACAATGTTTATGTTAAATTTGATAAAAATACTGAAAATATTGTTTCTGATATATCAAAAAATTTAGAAAAAGTAGGAATTAAAAGTCTTTATTCAGATGGATATTTGATTCATCTTACGCTTTACCTTACTGAATATAAAAAAGAAGCTTTAAATGATATAATAAAAGAAATAGATTTAATTGCTAAAGAAACAAGTCCATTTGAAATTGATTTTTATCAAATAAGAAAAACTGGAGGCAATTGGCTTATGCTTGATGCCATTAAATCAGACAAACTTTCAACATTATCTAATTTAATTGCAAATAAACTTATACCACTTAGAGCATTAGATGCTAAAGTTCCAAATTGGGCAGTATCAATACCTGAAAAGTCTGAAGCATTTAAAAAATTTGGATCTCCTAATGTATATGAAAATTTTGATCCACATATAACACTTTTAACGCCACAAGATCCTGAAAAATTACAAAAATTTTTGGATAATTATAAGCTAAATAAGTTTAAAGCTAAAATAACTGGAATAGGTATTGCTCAGGTTAATGACCTAGGACAAGCCAAACATGAAATATATTTTATAAAATTTTAGATGTTTTAAGCTGTTGCATTTTTTGCACAGCTTATTTATTTTGAAAATTAGTATTAATGTGCTATAATTTATTAATTACCTAAAATATTAATAAAAGGAGAATAATATGACAAAAATAAGATATGATATGCCTTGTAATTTAGCACAGACATTGAATCTAATCGGTGATAAATGGACCATGCTTATTTTATTTAATATTCTACATGGATTAATGACATATAAGGAATTGCAGGATAAACTTACAAATATTCCTACAAATTTACTTGCTAGAAGGTTAAAAGAATTAGTTTCAGATGAATTTTTATCATTAGAAATGTACCAATCAAACCCTCCTAGATACAATTATTTACCTACTGAAAAAACAAAAGAATTAAAAAGTATTTTTTATGCTTTCGCTATTTGGGGAGAAAAAAATTTAAATAATGAAAGTTGTTTTTGGAATATCGTTAATAAAAACGGACATAAAATTGAATTTTCACTTATAGATACTGTTACAAATGAAAAAATTAATACAGATGATTTAGTTTCAACAAGATTAAATAAAGAATATCTAGAATAAAACAAAAGGAGTAACTCGCATTATTATTAGTTGTTTACTCCTTTTTTATTTCTAGTTATTTAAAATATAGTTAAATGCAGAAAGTGCAGCTTTTGCTCCTTCTCCCATTGAAATTATTATTTGTTTATGTAAAACTGTTGTACAATCTCCTGCTGCAAATATTCCTGGTACATTTGTCATATTTGAATTATCTATGATAATTTCTCCTGCTTTATTAACATCTACTAAATTTTTAAATGGATCTGTGTTAGCAATAAGCCCTATTTCGACAAAAATACCATCTGTATCTATTATTTTTGTTTCATTAGTTTCTCTATCAACAAATTCTAAATTTGTTACAAATTGTGTCCCCGATATCTTTTCTATTTTAGTATTTGGCATTACTGTAATTTTATTGTTTTCATATAATTTTTCTTGTAAAACTTTGTCTGCTTTTAAACTTGGCATAAATTCCATTAAAATAACACTTTTTGCAATGTTAGATAAATCAAGTGCAGCTTCAACTCCTGAATTTCCACCACCAACAACTACTACATTAAGATTTCTATAAAATGGTCCATCGCAAGTAGAGCAATAATGTACTCCTTTTCCTATATATTCTTTTTCACCTTCAACATTTAATTCTCTGTGTTTAGCTCCAGTTGCAATAATAACAGTTTTAGTTCTAAAACTAATATTATCATCACTAATCACTATTTTATCTTTTACATCTACTTTTATTTCTTTTACAATATGACCTTTGTAAAATGGTATTTCATATTCCTTAGCATGTTTTTCAAGTGATAGCGAAAAGTCACTACCTGTTGTTTTTGGTATTCCAATTATATTTTCTATTTCATTTGTTGTTGTAACTTGTCCTCCAATTATATCTCCTATAATTCCTGTTACAAGTCCTTTTCTTATAGAATAAATTGCAGCTGACATCGCAGCAGGTCCTGCACCTATAACTATTACATCATAATAAGTTTTATTATCCATATTAGCGAATTTTTTACTATTTAAATCTAAATTTAAACCTTGCATATTACCTCCACTATTTTTTTATTTTTATTATTTTCTTTTTACCTGCTTTTATTATCATGTCATTTTCAATTATTATTTTTGCTTTTACATCTTTTATTGGAGTATCATTAACTTTAAATCCACCTTGTTCTATTAATCTTCTAGCTTCACTATTGGTATTTGCAAATGCTAATTTTTTAACTAATAGCTCTATAACATCTACTTCATTTTCAGTTATTTGTACAGTCGGTAATTCAATATCTAAATTTTTCTTAGAAAAAACATTTTCAAAATATTCTCTTGCTTTTGTTGCTTCTTCAACTGAATAATATATTTTTACAAGTTCTTCTCCCAATCGTTTTTTTGCTTCCATAGGGTGCATATTTTCTTTAATTTGTTTTATTTCTTCTATACTAACATCCGTAATTTGTTCGTAATATATATACATAAGTTCATCGGATATTGACATAATTTTACCAAACATATCATTAGGAGTATCTTTAACACCTATGTAATTATTAAGCGATTTACTCATTTTTTCTGTACCATCAAGACCTACTAATATTGGCATTAACATACATACTTGTGGTTCTTTTTCAAAATCTCTTAATAAATCTCTTCCTCTTAGTATATTAAATTTTTGTTCTGTTGCCCCTAATTCAACATCTGCTTCTAAATCAACAGAATCATATGCTTGTAATATTGGATACATAAACTCAACTAGAGATACTGGCTTATTAGCTGCAAGTCTTTTAGCAAAATCTTCTCTACTTACCATTTGTGATACAGTAAATTTTGAAAGTAAACCTAAAAATTTTGATAAATCCATTGATTCTAGCCAAGTATGATTATACTCAACTCTTAATTTATTAACATCAAGTATTAATTTTAATTGTTCCAAATATGTTTTTATATTATTTTCAATAGTTTCCATACTTAACATTTTTCTTGTTTCAGATTTCCCTGTTGGATCTCCTATTCTTGCTGTAAAAGTTCCTATTAAAAAAATCGGTTCATGACCTAAATCCTGAAACTGTTTTAATTTTCTAAGTGGTACAGCATGTCCTATATGTAAATCTGAACCTGTTGGATCTATTCCAAATTTTACTTTTAAACCTTTACCAGTTTTTATACTTTTTTCTAATTTATTTTTAAAATCTTGTTCATTTATTATTTCTTCGCAGCCTCTTTTTAATATATTAAACTGTCTTTCCACTTCTTGCTTTATCTCTAAATCAGTCATTGTTACTTCCTTTATTACTTAAATTTATCTAAAAAACTTCCTCTAAATTTTAGAAGAAGTTTCATTATGTTAACCAAAAAAACTATGATTATATAGAAACTATTTTAGTTGCTTGAGGTCCTCTATCTGAATTTTCAACTTCAAATGAAACTCTTTCGCCTTCTAAAACTGTTTTGAATCCTTGTTTTTCAATATTTGAGAAATGTAAAAAATAATCTTTACCATCTTCACCTAAGATAAATCCGAATCCTTTTTTCTCGTTAAACCACTTTACTGTACCTTTCATGGCTCCTCCAATCTTGTAAGTTTAGTTTGCTTTAAACTTCACAGTGATTATATCATATTATGTCTTATATAGCAACTTTTTTTTTTAAAGTTAGTGATGCATTTTTATAATTAAAATCGACTTTTTTTGTTTATTATTTAAATATTCTTTTTTATGAAACACCCATTTGAAATGTATATGGATTATATGTTCCACTCTTTGTTTTTATACTTTTAATAATTTTTTTTGTTTCTTCATAAGTTTCAAAAACAAAATCTAACCTTAATTCATCAAGACCTAAAGTTTCTATTAAATATAATTTAGGAATTAAATTCATAGGTTTATTTAAGAAAAGTTCAACATTTCCAAATTCATTTTTTCTAAGTTTGTATCTATCATAAAATTCACCTTGAATTTCCATATAATTTTTTTCTATTATACTATGCTCTATATACATGCCTTTCAAATAACCATATATAACTAAACCTTTTTTTAATGATTTTGTAGTAATATGTCTTATTTGTTTATAACTTAATTCAGGTGATAAAAATATAGTATCAACATTCTTAAATTTTGAAAGTGCATCAATACTATAATTATTAAAAATATTTAAGTTCCAATTTATGGAATATTTATTTTCTAATTTTTCATTTTTTAATAAATCGTAAAAGTTATATGCAAGATTCGTAGCTTTCGTAAGTTTATTTAGATTTTTTTGTTTAGCAACATCTTTGCCGTTTTTATAAATTTTAGTTATCCCCATTTCAATGCAAGCTTTTTCTTGTTCTTCATTTTCTACAAGAGCAGAAATTACATATGGTTTATTTTCTATATTTTTGTCATATTGCTTATAATTTACATATATATCTTCATTTCTTCTATATGAATTAATCAATTTTTCATATAAAAGAGAAGCTGCTTGTCTTTTTAAATTTTTTAATTCACTAAATGATATAAATACACCATCATTGTAATGAATATTAATATTTTGTGCTTTAAAAGTAGTATCACCTAATTCTGATAGTTTTTCAGATATCATGTCTAAACTTATACTTTTTTTACTTAATTCATTTAAAATGCTACCTTTAATATTGACTTCAATCAACTCATTTTTAAGGTTTTTTGTGCAAAATGTAAGGCTAATATTGTTGTTTTTTTCAGCTTTTAAAATAATATCAATATTTAAATATCTTTTACTTATTTTAATATCGTGTTCTATTTTATCGTTCAATGCTTTAGAATAGTTTTTATAAATATACACTGCATTTTTAGGTATATTGGGAAGTGAAATAATATCATTTTTAAACGCTGCCACTACTTTTTTATCATTTTTAAATATTTTATTGACAAATATACCTTCAATTGTTTCAAAATTTGAATTTACATATTGTATACCATCTCCATTTTCTAAATCATCAAGTAATTTTATTTTATTATTCGAAATAGAACCAAGTAGATATCCAAAATTAGATGGATATTTTGTATTCATAAGATTGTCATCGAGATAAAAATATCCTTTAGAATATCCTCTATTAAATAGTTTATAGCTCATAGATGGTCTGGGATTTTTATCAATAACACTTCTATAATATCCTACTGTTTCAAATACATAATTTTGATTTTTCTTTCTACCTTCTATTTTTATTGAATCTATTCCTATACTTTCAAGCATTTCAATTTCTTTATTTTCCAAAAATTGATCGTTTGGGGATAAAGTATATTTGATTTTATTATAATCTTGTTTAAATTTTTTTCTACAAGTATAAGCACACATACCTCTATTCCCTGAACGTCCACCAATAAAACTGCTTATGTAGCAATTACCTGAATATGATATACACATAGCCCCTGAAACAAATACCTCTAATTCAATATCTGTTTTTTCCCTTATTTCTTTTATTTCATTAAAACTAAGTTCACGGGCTAGAACAACTCTTTTTAATCCCAATTCTTTAAAATAGTTTGCTTCAATATGATTTGAAACTGTCGTTTGAGTACTACCGTGAATAATTAAATCTGGGAAATTTTCCTGTAAAACTGACATTAGTCCTATATCTTGGACAATTACTGCATCTATACCATGCTTATAAATAGGAATAAAAGCATTAATCACATTTTTTAGTTCAACATCTTTTAAAACGGTGTTTAAAGTTAATAAGCATTTAACACCTCTTGAATGTGCATAATCAATTCCATCAAAAAGTTCTTGATATCCTAAATTATCATTATTTCTTCTAGCACCGAATCCTTTTAAACCAAGATAAACTTCATTAGCACCTGCTTTTATTGCAGCTACTAGTTTTTCATAGTTTCCGGCAGGAGCAACTATATCCATTTATTTCCCCCTTTATATATAGGTTCAACATGAAGTGTTATTCTTTTTATTTGTGGATAATTCTTTTTCACCATAATTCCAGCATTTTCTGCTATTTTATGAGAATCATTAACTGTTAAATTATCGTCCATTCTAACATCTCCGTAAATATATATATCTTTACCTGAACTTATCATAAATAAATCATGTACAAAATATATATTTTCATCTTTAACTAATAATTGTCTTACTTTTTGAAGTAGCTTTTTATCTTGTGTTTCCATAAGAATTGAACCATTTTCATATACTATCATAGCTCCTTGATAAATTATATATATAGTTATTAGTATTCCTAATATTATGTCAAATATACTTGAAAAATAGGCAGCTAATATTATTCCAATAAGAACAGAACTTGAAATTAATATATCTGCTAAATAATCAGTTAATACTGATTTTAATAATATACTGTTATATTTATTTGCAATGTATGAGACATATAGATATTGTAAAATTTTTAATATGATAAATAAAGTAGCAAAAAAGTATACTGTATGCGAATGTTGAATATTGCTTGGATGAAAGAAAATTAATTTCTTTACATTATTAAAAAGGATCCCAAGAGTAGAAATAATTATTGAAAGTCCAATAAATATACTAAAAATAGATTCAATTTTACCATGACCGAAAGGATGTTCTTCATCTTCTGGAGTATTCGAAATTTTAAGACCTATAACAACTAATAAATTAGTTACACAATCTGCTGTTGAATTTATACCATCAGCAATTATAGAGACAAGTCCAAATATATATCCTATTAATATTTTACCTAAAGATAAAAAAATATTTAGCATGAAAGAAAAAAAACTGGCATTATAAATCGCCTTTTTTTGTCTTATATTTTGTTGTAAATTTTTAATTATCAATATATTATCATTTAATTCAAAACCATGTTTTATAAAAAAATTATAAGTTGATTCATTGAAATTGCAAACTTTCATACTATCACCATAATTTATTGCATAGTAATTGAATATATAATTAATTAATTTTCTACCATAACTTATATTTCTATATTCTTCAAATATTAGAAAATCAGTTATCGTATCTTTTTTTATAATTGCATAACCTATAAGTTTGTCATCATAAAGCTCTATTCTTATATCAGCATTAATTTTATTTACTTTAAATTCCATATTATATATCCTCCTACTATGAAAAAAGGTCATACATTAAAATCTTGAAATAAATTTACCACCCGTTTTATATATATTAACTCAAGTTTAGCAACCCCATAAACCTAGAAATCTAGACTTAATGCTGCTTCGTTCCCGACCTGACATGGTTTGTCTAATTTCTACAATATAGGACTAAACTCTCAACATCTCTATATATAGCGTGATACTAAAATATTCCGCAAAATTAATAAAATCTCCACTAAAGCGGGTTGTGGATACAGGGCACCGCTAGCTCCCCAATTTGTATGACCTAGTATATGTTAGCATTTTTAGTTATAAATTTCAATAGCGTGAAAAAACGGTTGCAATAATTTATAATAATCAAATATTGCATTTTTCAAAATTAGGGGTAAAATATATATTGAAAACAAAAAAACCTCTTCAAAAAGAGGCTAGTCAAAAATAATTTGACGATTTCAATAAATTTTTATTTAAACTCGTTATGTAAATTTAAATAGGTATTTAATTTACAAACTTAGTATACAGTAATTATTTATATTTGTCAATAATTAACTTAATAAAAAATCAAGAAAGGTGAATATATATGGATAAATTAAAAAAACAACAATTTACAGACTATTATCTCGGACTAGATTTAGGTACTTCATCAGTAGGTTGGGCAGTAACTGATCCTAATTACAACATATTAAAATTTAACAAAAAAGATATGTGGGGATCAAGATTATTTGATGAAGCACAAACTGCAAAAGATAGAAGAGTACAAAGAAATTCTAGAAGAAGATTAAAAAGAAGAAAATGGAGATTAGACTTACTAGAAAGAATTTTTGAAGAAGAAATATTTAAAATAGATCCCACATTTTTTATGCGACTTAAAGAAAGTAATTTACATTTAGAGGATAAAACGTATAAAAAAGAATTTATATTATTTAATGATAATAATTATACTGATAAAGATTTTCATAATAATTATCCAACTATATATCATTTAAGAGATGATTTAATTAATACAAATGAAAAGAAAGATATAAGGTTAATATACCTAGCATTACATAGTATTTTTAAAAGAAGAGGACATTTTTTATTTTCTGGATTAAGTATAGATGAAATCAAAAATTTTCAAATAGTATTTGAAAATTTAAAAGATAGCATTAAAGAAATTCTTGGTTTTGAATTGGATGCTGATAGAGATAATTTAAATAGTATTTTAACAAACAGAACCACAACAAAAAAAGATAAAGAAAAAGAATTAAAAAACATATTAAAAAATAACCAGCTTTTAGCAATATTTAAATTAGTAATTGGTTCAAAATCAAATTTTAAAAATATTTTTATAGAAAATGAAACACTACAAGAAAAAGACAATGAAATAAATATTTCTTTTTCTGATATTATTTACGATGATAAAAGAGATGAACTTGTAAATATTTTAGACGAAGATATTGATTTAATTGACAAATGTAAAAATATGTATGATTATTTACTTTTGAAAAAAATATTAAAACAAGAAAGTAGTTCGATTTCAAGTTCTATGATTGATAGTTATAATCAACATAAAGTTGAATTAAAACAGTTAAAGTACTTTATAAAAAAATATTGCAAAGAAGAATATAATAATATCTTTAGAGATAGCAATAAAAATTATTCGGCATATATTAATTTAAATAGTATAGATGGAAATAGAAAAATAATAAATTATAGTGAAGAAATATCAAAACCAGAACATTTATTTAAAAATCTTAAATCAATATTTCAAAAATTTGGAAAAATTAATACAGAAGGAACTGTAGTTAGTGAAATAATAGATGAATCCGATAAAAATATATTTAAAAAACTATATGAAAAAACAGAAAATCATACTTTACTCGCAAGACAAAGGACAACTAATAATTCTATATTACCTTATCAAATTCATAAATATGAATTAGAAAAAATATTAGAAAATCAAAGTAAGTATTATGAATTTTTAGGCATAAGAAAAAATGAAATAATTAAAATATTTGAATTTAGAATTCCTTACTATGTAGGACCTTTAAATAATAATAGTAAACACTCTTGGGTTGTAAGAAAAAGTGGAGAAATAACCCCACAAAATTTTGAAGATAAAGTGGACTTAGAACAATCAGCAGAAAAATTTATACTAAGAATGACCAACAAGTGTACTTACTTAAGAGAAGAAGATGTTTTACCTAAAGATTCATTAATATATGGCGAATATATGGTTTTAAATGAACTCAATAAAGTTAAAATTAATGGTAGTTCCGATATATTAATAAAATACAAACAAGAAATTATAGATTTATTATTTAAAAGAAATGTCACAGTAACTGTAAAAAAATTGATTGAATTTTTAGAAACAAAAGGAATTAAAGTTGAAAAAAGTGAAATAAGTGGTGTAGAAGTAAAATTTAATTCAAGTTTAAAAACATATATTAAATTTTTTAAAATAATCGGAAATAAACTTGAAGAAGATAAATATAAAAATATTGTAGAAAATATTATAAGATGGAAATGCTTATATGGTGATGATAAAAAAATATTCGAAAAAAAATTTAATTCAGAATATAAAAATAACGAGTTAAATAAAGATGAATTTAATCAAATATTAAAATTAAGTTTTAATGGTTGGGGAAGGCTATCAGCAAAATTATTAACTTCACAATTTGATTTTGTAAACTTAAATACTGGAGAAGGTCCATATAAATCCGTAATGGAAGCACTTAGAACAAATAATTTAAATTTAATGGAATTATTGTCATCAAATTATGATTTAATGGATAAAATAGAAAAAGAAAATAATGAAAATAATGAAAAAGGCAAAAATTCTACATATAAAGAATTAGTTAATGAATCGTATGTTTCTCCATCTGTTAAAAGATCAATTATACAAACAATAAAGATAATTAATGAAATTAAAAAGATCACAAAAAAAGTTCCGAAAAAAATATTCATTGAAACTGCTAGAACTAATGAAGTAAAAGGTAAAATTACCGAAAAAAGACAAGAGGCAATACAAAAACTTTATAAATCTGTAGAAAAAGATAAAGATTTAATATTTGAAGAAATAGATAGTCTAAATAAAGAAGTAAAATCATTTGATAATAATAAACTTAGACAAAAGAAATTGTTTTTATATTTCATGCAATTAGGTAAATGTATGTATTCAGGGGAATCAATTGACATTAGTGAATTAAATAATAGTAATACCTATGATATAGAACATATTTATCCTCAATCAAAAGTTAAAGATGATAGTTTAGATAATATAATACTTGTAAAAAAAGAGATAAATATTTCAGAAGGAGATAAATATCCTAAATCATCAAATATTAGAAATAAAATGAAAAGTTTTTGGAAAATTCTTAAGGATAAAAAATTTATATCAAATGAAAAATACAGTAGATTAATTTGTGATAAAGAAATGACTGTAGATCAGTTATCTGGTTTTGTTGCAAGACAATTAGTTACAACTAGACAAGCCACAATAGAAGTGATTCGAATCTTAAATATACTTTATCCTGAATCAGAAATAATTTATTCAAAAGCTGGAAATGTATCTGATTTTAGAGAAAAATTTGATTTAATAAAATGCAGAGAATTAAATGATATGCACCATGCTAAAGATGCATATTTAAATATAGTTGTAGGAAATGTATACAATACTAAATTCACAAAAAATCCAACAAATTTTATTAAAAGTCAATTAAACCTTGATAAAAAAGATAGTTATAATTTAAAAAAAATATTTGATTATGATATTGAAAGAAACAATCTGATTGCATGGAAAAAAGAAAAAAAAGATGAAAATGGAAAAGTATTAAAAGAGGGAACAATATCTTTAGTAAGAAACAATATATTAAAAAATACTGTTAATATAACAAGAATGTTGATTGAAGATAAAGGACAACTATTTAATTTAACAATAAAAAAGAAAAAAGAAAATAAAGATGGGGATTTTATTCCTGCTATAAAAATATCAGGAGAAAGTCAAAAATTAACTAGTAAATATGGATATTATGATAGCCTGAACCCATCGTATTTTGTACTTTTAAAGTATGATGATAAAAATGGAAATAAACAAATGATTGCAGATAGAGTTTTTATTAAAGATTTATCAAAAATTAAAACACATAAAGATTTAGAAAAATATTATGAAGCTAAGTATAAAAACCCTAAAATAATTAAAAAAATAAAAAAACAACAATTAATTTTATTTGACAATTATCCCTATAGAATATCAGGATATACAAACAAATCAGGATTAGAATTAAAAAATGCTAAAAGTTTATTTCTTGAAAATAATTATGTTAAATATTTAAAAGACGCAATAAAATTTGTTTTAATAAATGAAAAAAATAATGAAAATAGCTATATTTTTCCAAAATTAAAAAGAGATAATAATACAAGACCTGAAACTAATGAAGAAGCAAAAGCAAGACATGAAAAAGAATTTATTAAATTATATAATGTCTTTATTGAAAAATTACAAAGTAAAGAATATGCTAATTATTGCTTTAATAAACGTTCTATTGATTTAATATCTCAAAAAGAAATTTTTGAAAAAAATTCTTTGTTAGAAAAAGCAAAAATGCTTAAATGTATTATTAAAATTTTTAATAAAGATACAAACTGGCAATTTACAGGAAAAAATGATAATTTAAAATTAATATTAACAGTATCTAGATCTTTTAAGACATTCAGCAAATTTAATCCAGGTAAATTAGTATTTATTGATGAATCAATAACAGGATTGTTTAATAAAAAAATAATAATTAAATAAGTATGGAGTTAAAATGAGTGGTTGGAGAACAGTAATTATAGAAAATAGGAGTAAGTTGGATTTAAAACTTAATAATATTTGTGTGAGAAGAGAAAATGAGACAAAATTAATAAATATATCAGAAGTTGATAATTTAATCTTAGAAACAACATCTATTTCAATAACCGCTGCTTTAATGTGTGAATTAATTAAACAGAAAGTTAAAGTTATATTTTGTGATGAAAAATTTAACCCTCATTTTGAACTTATACCATATTATGGTTCTCACGATTGTGTTACAAAAATAAAAATGCAATTTAATTGGAATGATTTTATTAAAGAAAATGTATGGAGTTTGATAGTTTATGAAAAAATAAAAAATCAAATGTTACTTTTAAAAAAATTCCAAAAAGAAGAATATAAAATACTTGAAAAATATTTATGTGAAATAGAATTAAATGATGAAACCAATAGAGAAGGACACGCAGCTAAAGTATATTTTAATGCACTATTTGGAAAATCATTTTCAAGAAAAAATGAAAATAGTATTAATAGTGCTTTAAATTATGGTTATCAAATATTGTTATCTCAATTTAATAAAGAGGTAATAAATAATGGATACTTAACACAATTAGGAATTAATCATAAAAATCAATATAATTTTTTTAATTTTTCATCTGATTTAATGGAACCATTTAGACCAATAATTGATGAATTGGTATATAATCAAAATTTTCAAAAATTTAAAACAGAAGAAAAGCGTATAGTTCAAGAAATTTTAGAAAAAAAATTAAAAATAAACGATGAAAATCATTATTTATCTGAGTGTATAAGAATATACACTAAAAGTATATTAAATGCATTTGAATTTAATAATTATAGATTAATTAGGTTTTTTGAATATGAGTTATAGATTTATGAGAGTATTAGTATTATTTGATTTACCATCAGTAACCAGTTTAGATTTAAAAAATTATAGAAATTTTAGAAATTATTTAATTAAAAGTGGATTTTTAATGTTACAAGAATCTGTTTATTGTAAACTTGTGTTAAATAATACAGCACAAAATACATTAGTTGAAAATTTGAATCGTAATAAACCAAAAAAAGGCTTAATCACAGTTTTAACAATAACAGAAAAACAGTTTCAAAAAATGATTTTTTTAATTGGAGAAAAAAATACACAAGTTTTAGATAGTGATAACAGGATAGTGATACTATGAAATTAAGTTATATTGGATTTGATTTTGAAATAAATTTTGAAAAACATAATATTATTGATTTAGTTATAGAAAAGACAACTTTATATAGACAAATGATCAATGAATTATTAGTAAATAATTCAGGTATAGATACAAATTTTTTGTTATCAGATGAAGATAAAGTTTTGCAATTAGATTTAAATTTATTTGTTTTTCATGATTATTTTACAGTTGATATAAATAAAAAAACGATTAATAAGTATTATAAAAAATTATGTTTAATTTCTGAAACAGAATTTATGCATGAATTATATGAATTGAAAAGTAAAATTAATGAATATATTTTTAATTTATTACAAATTGAAAATTTAAATATAAATTTTGATGAATTAGAAAATATAAATTTATTTAAATTAATAAATCTGCAATTTAACAACAATGGAAATATCCTTGAAAATTTACTAGATAATATGAAAATATTAAATAATGTATTAGGAATAGAAATATTTATATTAACAAATATACAGATTTATTTTAATGAAAACGAAATTATTGAAATATTTAAGTTTGTATTATATAATAATTTTAAGGTAGTTCTATTGGAAAACCATAAAATAGTATCAAAATATATTGATAAAACAATTATTATTGATAACGATTTATGTGAAATTTTCTAATTTTATTTAAATTTGCATTAAATGGGGTCGTTTCCATTACTTGAAAAAGTATCTTAATCTAATTTGAGGTTTAAGAGTTATGTAAATTTAAATAGGTATAAAACTATTAGTTGGTTCTGTTCAATTTGAGATATGTTTAAGAGTTATGTAAATTTAAATAGGTATAAAACAATTTACTCCATTTGTAACGAATTTGATGCGTTTAAGAGTTATGTAAATTTAAATAGGTATAAAACTAATGAAAGCGCAAACAGCAACGCAACAAGGTTTAAGAGTTATGTAAATTTAAATAGGTATAAAACAATAAACTCAATTCAACAAGAAATCAATTGTTTAAGAGTTATGTAAATTTAAATAGGTATAAAACTCCAAATAAGATTGTAAGCTTGTCTAGGAAGTTTAAGAGTTATGTAAATTTAAATAGGTATAAAACTAAAAAATGCAGAAAAAGAAAATGCGGAAAGTTTAAGAGTTATGTAAATTTAAATAGGTATAAAACTTCTGGCACTAAAAACGGTAAATAAAATAAGTTTAAGAGTTATGTAAATTTAAATAGGTATAAAACACAAAAAGTTAATTAAAGGTAAATGGAACTGTTTAAGAGTTATGTAAATTTAAATAGGTATAAAACTAACGAAAATGGAAAATACGCTTCGATAGGGTTTAAGAGTTATGTAAATTTAAATAGGTATAAAACGCGGCAAAAGACAAAGAAACCATCGAGTACGTTTAAGAGTTATGTAAATTTAAATAGGTATAAAACATATGTACTCAACATTAAAAAATAAAGAGAGTTTAAGAGTTATGTAAATTTAAATAGGTATAAAACAAATTAAAGAGAGAAATAAAAGAAGCGTGGGTTTAAGAGTTATGTAAATTTAAATAGGTATAAAACTTGCTGAAAATCTGCAAAAATTAAGCAGTTGTTTAAGAGTTATGTAAATTTAAATAGGTATAAAACAGACGGGATTTGATGAAAGCTCAAACCGAGGTTTAAGAGTTATGTAAATTTAAATAGGTATAAAACCAGAGCTGACACCTAAGACATTAAGACATCGTTTAAGAGTTATGTAAATTTAAATAGGTATAAAACTGCAATTGAATAGCGAATTCTTGCAAGTCAGTTTAAGAGTTATGTAAATTTAAATAGGTATAAAACAAGAGAGAAATAATAGGATAATGAGAGAGAGTTTAAGAGTTATGTAAATTTAAATAGGTATAAAACCCTGAAACTTGGAAAAAAGTGTTACTTGAAGTTTAAGAGTTATGTAAATTTAAATAGGTATAAAACAATATCCAGAATATGAACTTGTGTTAGGCGGTTTAAGAGTTATGTAAATTTAAATAGGTATAAAACTAAAAATGAGGTTCGGGATTAGCCCTACAGGTTTAAGAGTTATGTAAATTTAAATAGGTATAAAACTATGAGAGAAAGAGAGGATACAGCTGTCCAGTTTAAGAGTTATGTAAATTTAAATAGGTATAAAACTTTCATTTAAGAATGCTATCATGTTTAATGGTTTAAGAGTTATGTAAATTTAAATAGGTATAAAACGGTTGAACAGTTACAGAGAAAAAGAGCTGTGTTTAAGAGTTATGTAAATTTAAATAGGTATAAAACGAAATTTTAACATATTTCGTTCCGTATCGTGTTTAAGAGTTATGTAAATTTAAATAGGTATAAAACCACCTAAGACATTAGGGCTGGTGTCAGTGGGTTTAAGAGTTATGTAAATTTAAATAGGTATAAAACATAATTGATGAAAAGACAGCATTTGAAACAGTTTAAGAGTTATGTAAATTTAAATAGGTATAAAACTGTTCAATTGTACATTATCTGGTAGTTTCAGTTTAAGAGTTATGTAAATTTAAATAGGTATAAAACACTTAGAAAGTAAAAACGTTAATAAATTAGGTTTAAGAGTTATGTAAATTTAAATAGGTATAAAACAAGAAAAAGAGAGTATAGAAATAGCGAAAAGTTTAAGAGTTATGTAAATTTAAATAGGTATAAAACATTCCTATTATGAAGATACATACAATACTTGTTTAAGAGTTATGTAAATTTAAATAGGTATAAAACATAACTCAGGAACGTTATTAACTGAACAAAGTTTAAGAGTTATGTAAATTTAAATAGGTATAAAACCGAACGAAGAACTTGAATATCTTCTTGAAAGTTTAAGAGTTATGTAAATTTAAATAGGTATAAAACCCTGTTTGCTCTTTGAGTAACGTATCCATTGTTTAAGAGTTATGTAAATTTAAATAGGTATAAAACCTTTAATAACGTTCTAGTTGGATGTGGAAAGTTTAAGAGTTATGTAAATTTAAATAGGTATAAAACTAATACCAATTTTAGAAGGAATAACGCCTAGTTTAAGAGTTATGTAAATTTAAATAGGTATAAAACAAGCAAGAGCAGGAAATACACAACAAAGCAGTTTAAGAGTTATGTAAATTTAAATAGGTATAAAACTTCTTGACTTATTTAAAAGTGGATGGACTGGTTTAAGAGTTATGTAAATTTAAATAGGTATAAAACATTTTTTATATTATAATCTTTTAGTCTTATGTTTAAGAGTTATGTAAATTTAAATAGGTATAAAACCATCAAGCTTTAGATTTAATAATATTCTTTGTTTAAGAGTTATGTAAATTTAAATAGGTATAAAACTTATTTTGGAAAACACAATAGCCGACGTCTGTTTAAGAGTTATGTAAATTTAAATAGGTATAAAACAATAATTTCAGGAAAACAGAAGTAGTGCAAGTTTAAGAGTTATGTAAATTTAAATAGGTATAAAACTTCATAGCTATCTTCTGGATTTTCACTAGTGTTTAAGAGTTATGTAAATTTAAAACACAAGAGTATATTAAAGACAATGATAGTGTGTTTAAGAGTTATGTAAATTTAAATAGGTATAAAACTAATTACTGAGCAAAAGAGCGGAACAAGTAGTTTAAGAGTTATGTAAATTTAAATAGGTATAAAACATGGAACAATTGAAAATGCGTTGGGGAGTAGTTTAAGAGTTATGTAAATTTAAATAGGTATAAAACTTAAAGAAAAGGGAATTAATGCAACAATGCGTTTAAGAGTTATGTAAATTTAAATAGGTATAAAACTTTTTGCGTAAAAAGGGTATAATTGTATCGGTTTAAGAGTTATGTAAATTTAAATAGGTATAAAACTAAAAAATGGTGATTTAAAGCATAAAATTCGTTTAAGAGTTATGTAAATTTAAATTTTAATAATATAAATACACAATATTATTTTTTGTTCTTTCTAATTTTTAAATAATCATATATATAACAAATATAATAATTCTGATTTGAGCAATCAAAAAAAATTCTCCATGATTTTATCTAAACAGTTATATTGTTATGCCTGTTTTCTTTTTATTTTAAACAATTCTTATACATTTTGTGTTGATACCGCCAATCATGGATTTGTTGTCCAATAAAAATTTTTTCAAATTTTCCACCTGATGGTAATATTATAACTTAGGCTAGCTATTGTTCATCTTATCCTTTATTTTCCCACTATTGAATTAAGTCATTCAATTTTTTTATATTCAACTTCAAGAAAAAGACGCTTAACTTCTTCTATAAGATTTTAACTTTCATTAACATCTGAAACCTATTCTTAAATTAGACTTTCCTTGCCATTTTTTTATAACTCTTCTCTCGCATATTTAACTCATTTTTTGACATATTGATTATACTTTTTGGAATAATATTAAATTCTATTAAGTATTCCCAATATACGTAATTACAGATCTCTTAAATTCATTTGAATACTTTTTCCTTTACATAACTTGTATTCATCCAAAGAAAGGAGTTCACTTCATGATGTTTACTTTATTTTAATATCAAACTTTTTTCTTTTGATTTTTTATCATAGTTTTAAAATTAGTTGGTGTCATATTCTTATTTTTATTAAAATTATTATTAAATGTCTTTATATTATTGTATCCAACCTTAAAACAAATATCTACTATACTATCATCTGTCTTTTCTAACAGTTCACAAGCTTTGTTAATTCTTACATAATTAAGATATGTACTAAAATTTCTATTTACGTAAAGAAGTAATAATTTGTTAATTTTAACTTCTGAAATTTTAAAAATTTCTGCTATAACTTCAATACTTATTTCAGTCATATAGTTTTCCATTACATAGTTTATTATATTATATGCAAGTGTCCTATCCTCTTCACTAAATGTGTTAAATGACGATCTATACATTGTTCTATATGCACTAGGATTCATATTTTTTTTCATATTCCATATTTTTGTTATGTGTGAACCATCAACAAAACCCGAAATTTTAGCTATTTCATCTAAATTCATATTCGTATATAATAAAAGTTCTTCTGTTTTTTGTAATCTAATTTTATAAAGTAATTCGTTAAATGTTAAATCTGAAAAATTTTCTATGTATTTTCTGACTGTTGATTCACTCATAAAAAAAATAGTTGCAAGTTTTACAACAGTAAGTTTTTCACTTGAATGTGCAAATATATATTTAATAATTGCTTGACCTATTGAAAATTCAGATTTTTGATGATTATGTGCTAAATCTCTTGAAATTAGTATTAATATTTCAATAAACTTCGTTAATACGAATAAACAAGAAAAATTATCTTCAACGTTATAATCATCAATTTCTACAATATTTTCATCACCAATTTCAGTTCTAAGTTCTAATAATAATTTTGTAATTTTAACAGATGATTTACGGCAAATTTCAAGTGCTTCAAATTGATCAATTTCTTGAAAAATTTTTGAATCTTTGCTATTTATATTATTTATAGTTCTTGAAATATACATTCTATTATAAGACAAAATAATACAATTTATTGTTTTTTCAATATTATATACTTCAACTAAAGTCCAAGGCGTAATATTAATAAATAAATTCTTTTTAATTTCATACTCTTTTTCATTAACTTTTATTCTGCCTACACCATCAAGTACAAATATAAACTTACAATTAGTATGTATAAATGTTGAGTTTTCTTCAATAATTTGTGTAGATATTGTTATAGGTCTAGTTTTATCATATTTTGATGTTGAATCAATGTGATTATACATTTAACTTTTCTCCATTTAATATTTGATATATTATAGTATAACTTATTTTTTTAGATATTCAAAATTAAATATACCTAGCTTTTTTTGCTAGGTATATTAGAATTTATTTCTTTTCAAACGGCTTTTTAAATGGTTTTGATTCTGCCTGGCTTGAAATATATATTGCTAACTCGGAGTATAATTCATCCGCTTTATCTTTTATAAATTTAGTATTTTTATATGTCATATCTGTTGCAAATTTTTCTGCACTATTTTTTCCTTTTAACTTGTATATTTCCATATATTTTTTATCAACCAAAGCTTAATTTTTTATAAATTGATCTTCAATTGATGACCAATATTTCATTATATTATCCCCTATAGTAGCTCTATCAACCTTACCAAATACATTTATAAGTTTTGAAGTCCAATATAAACTACCTGAATTATAGCTATAATGTTCTGAAGAATATTCTTTTGGAGTACTTGTTATATTACCATAATGTGGAACAAATACTGAATGTTCAACAGGTCCAAATGATAACCACATAATAGGAGGTAAATTTTTTCTAACTTGGAAAATATGAGTTTCTAAATTAGTTTCAATTCCTATTGGTCTATAATCAGAATTATTATAATATTTTGTTCCTTTATATCTATCTCTTAAAATAGTCATTACTTCTTTAAGTTCAATTTTTTTGTCAGGTTTTCTAAACAATTCAAATGTCTTATCATTATCAAATTCTTCCTTAGTTGAAGGATTTAATCTATTTTGAGTTGCCCAAATTCTTATTTGATTATATTTACTTTGAGGCTCTCTATAAGTTAATGCTAAATGAAATCCTTTTTCATTTTCTTTTAGTAAATTATGTTTTAAAGGTAAATTTTTAATGTCTTTTGAAGCAATTGTATCTTTACTTTGTAAGTCCACATTACCTAAATAATAAGCATTAGGTACCAACGCATAAACATCATCAGGAACCTTTACAGCAACATATTGATGCCCTGTATATATTTCCATATACCATATTTCATTTTGGTCTGAAACGAATATTATATTTCCTTCTCCCGCACCTTTTTTATCAATAATATCAGCTATTATTTCTACACCTTTTCTAGCACTTGTCGCACTCATAAGTACCAAAGATGCCATATCAGGTTCTGTAATTCCTCCTTTAACATACGGATCATATTTTAAAATTTCATCACCTGCTTTTGCAGAAACTGTTGCAGAAACCATAACACCCATTTCATTTGTTCCTGCTTCTCCAAATATACCGTAATTTTGATCTACATCAGGTATTAAAGTATATTTATATGTTTTTCTAGGTAATACATGACTAAATCCAGTATCAGGATTTTTTAAAATATCCGAAGCTTTTTTCATTGAAATATTTCGTGCATTAACAACAATAAACCTTTTTGGATTAAAACCGCTTGAAAAATCTTCATTTCTTGCAAATATCATTGTTCCATCTGCACTTGCATTTTTTCCAACAATCATTCCAGTACAAGCTATTGAATTAATTGCACTAATTAACAAAGTAAGTGTAAAAACAGTTTTTTTCATTTTTTTCTCTTTTCAGATTAAATTACATAATCATCATTGCTATTGTTAAAATTATTATATTCATAACAAATATTACTATTAATAATTTGAATACCCATTTAAAGAATGTATTATATTCTACTTTTGCAGTTGCAAGTCCACCCATAACAACTCCTGAAGTTGGTGTGATTAAGTTGATTAATCCACAAGCTCCACTAAATATCATTATCATAACTTCAGGACTATATCCTAAATTATTAGATAAAGGTCCTAAAATTGGAAGTGATACTGTTGCTAATCCTGATGTTGACGGTATTAAGAATGATAACACCATATACAATAAGTATGAAACAGGTGCAAATACAAACGCTTGTAATCCTTGTAATCCTTGTGAAGCAAGATTTAAAATATATTTATCTAAGAAAGTTTCTTTCATTAATACTGAAACACCACGAGATAGAGCAATAATTAAAACAACTGATAAAATGTCAGCACAACCTGCCAAGAAAGCATCTATTGTTTCTTTTTCACTAAATCCATTTATTGCAGCTATTATTATACCTGATAAAGTAAACCACATTGCAAGTTCACCAAAGTACCATTCACCTAAAGGAACACCTGTCAAGTATGATGACCAACCTTCAAATATAGTTATTCCATATTCTTTCCACGCAATTAATGACACTATCATTACTATAAATGTAACTACGAATACGCTTAAAGTAACTTTTTGTTTAGAGTTAAATTCAACATTATTAAAATCAACATGTCCAAAAGTTTCTTTCATTGCTTCTTGTTCTCTTAATGATAAGAAAATTGAACCTTTATCTTTTTTTATTTTTTTAGCATAGTTCATAACATATATAATCGCTACTATTAATGAAGTTATCCATAATATTATACCTATAAGTATTACTTTACCTGAACTAACTTGTATACCTACTTTATTAACAGCATCCATAGCAACTCCAGTTGCAAACGGATTAATTGTAGATCCTAAAACCCCAACACCTGCTCCAAGTAATATAGTAGCTGCTCCAACCATAGTATCAAAACCGGCTGCAACCATAGTTGAACAAATCAAAATATAGAAAGCAATTGTTTCTTCAGCCATTCCATATGTTGATCCACCTATTGAGAATAATATCATAAGTATTGGTATTAAAATTAATTCATTTCCTTTAAGTTTACGAACTAAAGCTGCAATACCTGCATCTAAAGCTCCTGTTTTAGTAACTATACCTAAAAATCCACCTAGTAATAGTACGAATACACATACATCAATAGCATCTTTAAATCCGTTAAATGGTGCCATAAATACTGTTGCAACACTAGCTGGAATTACTCCTGTTGCAAGTATAATATCTGATTCTATCATTTCTCCAGTAACATCTGCCGGTAATTTAGGCAGTACTAAAGTGATAAGGGCTAATATAACTAATAATATAATAATAATTGAATAAGCCGATAGTGACTTCTTTTGCTTTGTTCCCATGTTTTTCCCCTCTTCTATAATTATTTTTTTATAACAGTTCCTGTTTTTCCTTGTAATGCAATTGGTGCATTTTCCAGTGATGTTATAAGAGCTATACCTGTTTCACAAGATTTAACAAAGTCAATACATGCTTCAACTTTTGGTAACATACTTCCTTTTGCAAAATGTCCTTCTTTTATATACTCATTTGCTTTTTCTAAAGTTAATTCGCTTAATTCTTCTTGATTTGATTTGTTAAAGTTTATACAAACTTTATCTACTGCTGTTAAAATAACAAGCATGTCTGCTTTTAAATCAAGAGCAATTTTTGCACTTGATCTATCTTTATCTATAACTGCATCAACGCCTTTTAAACCTTCTTCTGTCTTTATTACAGGTATTCCTCCTCCACCAGCAGCTATAACTATTGTGTTATTTTCAACTAATTTTTTTATTGAGTTTAATTCAATAATTTCTATTGGTAAAGGTGAAGGAACAACTCTTCTATATCCTCTACCTGCATCTTCCACAAAAGTAAATCCATTTTCTTTAACAATTTCATCAGCTTGTTCTTTAGTATAAAACATACCTATAGGTTTAGTTGGATTTTGAAAAGCTTCATCTTTTTCATCAACTAAAACTTGAGTTACTAATGATACTACTTCTTTTTCAACTTTTTCTGCTTTAAGTTCTTCTCTAATTGCTTGTTGTAAATGATAACCAATATATCCTTGGCTCATTGCACCACATTCTGCAAATGGCATGTAAGGAGTTTTTACTTCTCCATTTGCAGCATAATCCATTGCTAAATTTATCATACCTACTTGAGGTCCGTTACCATGTCCTATTATTATTTCATATCCCTCTTTAGCCATAGCAACAATAGCTTTAGCAGTACCCCTAACAAGCTCAAGCTGCTCGCTAGGAGTCTTTCCTAAAGCGTTTCCTCCCAAAGCAATTACAATTCTTTTATTAGTTTTCATTTTATTTTAATGTTGCATACATTACTGCTTTAATTGTATGCATTCTATTTTCAGCTTCGTCGAATACTTTTGATTGAGGGCTCTCAAAAACTTCGTTTGATACTTCCATTTCAGCAATACCATATTTTTTATAGATTTCTTCACCAATAGTAGTATTTCTGTCATGGAATGATGGTAAGCAGTGTAAGAATATTGCTGTATCTTTAGCATATCCCATTGCTTTTTTATCAACTCTATAAGGACTTAATAATTTAATTCTTTCTTCCCATACTGAATCAGGTTCTCCCATTGATACCCATATATCAGTATAAATTACATCTGCATCTTTACAACCTTCTTCTACAGATTCTGTAAATCTTAATTTACATCCATTTTCTGCTGCTATTTTTTCACAAGTTTCAATTAATTCATCTGCTGGTTTTAATTCTTTTGGTCCACAAGCAGTGAAATTTAATCCTAACATAGAACAAGCAACCATTAATGAGTTTGCAACGTTATTTCTTGCATCTCCCATAAATACAAAATTTAAACCTTTTAAATCTCCAAAATTTTCTTCAATTGTCAACATATCAGCTAACATTTGAGTTGGATGAAACATATCAGTTAATCCATTCCATACAGGCACACCTGCATAATGTGCAAGTTCTTCAACTAATTTTTGACTAAATCCTCTGTATTCTATTCCATCATACATTCTACCAAGTACTCTTGCTGTATCTGCTATACTTTCTTTTTTACCCATTTGTGATGAACCAGGATCAAGATAAGTAACTCCCATTCCAAGATCCATTCCTGCTACTTCAAATGCACATCTTGTTCTTGTTGAAGTCTTTTCAAATAATAATACGATATTTTTTCCTTCTAAATATCTGTGTGGTGTTCTACTTAATTTTAATTCTTTAAATCTTTTTGATAAGCTTATTAAATCTTTTACTTCTTGTGTTGAAAAATCTAGTAATTTAAGAAAGTGTTTTCCTTGTAAATTTTTTGGCATTGTATTATCTCCTTTTTTATGTTTAATTAGTTTTCTTCTCTAACAAGTGGCATACTCATACATCTAGGACCTCCACGTCCTCTTGATAATTCCGCACTTGGCATTTCTATTACATTTATTCCATGTTCTCTAAGCAAGGCATTAGTTACATCATTTCTTTCATATACAACAACTTTTCCAGGAGCAATACATAAAGTATTAGAACCATCATTCCATTGTTCTCTTTCAGCAGCAATTCTGTCATTACCACCGCAAGGTATTAATGTTACTTTTCTACCCATATGTTTACTTAAAATATCTTCTAATTTACCTTCTTGAGGTGTAACTTTAACATCATCTCCATCTCTAGTAAGTTCAAATACTTCTAGTGGTCCTAAAATAGCAGGGTGTACACTGAACTTATCATAATCAATTTGAGTAAATACAGTATCT